>JAKAWU010000074.1 GCA_021816965.1 Thermoplasmata archaeon
GGTTTTATCCTGAATCGCGGTATGTAGCTTCCATAACTCACTATTCCGCTCATTTCCATCCACCGCATACTATCTTATTTTATTTAAAAATTGTTTTATGTGACTTCGTCAATTGTCTTAACTGAACATTGACTGTTGTTGGGCAACTTAATGCACATATAACCTCATGTGTTAATCGAAAGTGGAAACATATCTCAGGGTTTATCATTGAATTAATGTGAGAGAAGTTTTTTAAGTATTTTTGAATAATTTTCGTATGCAAGCATTCCTTCTCGTGTAATCTCTATGAGGACTCTTGGCCCCATGCCGCTGAATACTGTTTTTATATTTATGAGGCCCCCTTCCTTAAGTTTATCAAGATGATTGCTTAAACTTCCCTTTCCCAGTGATGTAATTTCAAGAAGATCTGTAAAAGTGAGTTTCTTGTTCAATGCCAGTGATATTATGATCATAAGCCTAGCAGTGGATTTCATCACCGGTTCATTCAACTGGATGCTGAGTATTTCAATAAGTTCGTTAACCGTTTGGGGATCTTCCGGATTCTCATCAACCCTGATCAAGAGAATCTGCTCCCCGATTCCCCGATTTCTGTGGAATGTATCTCTCCTGCTTTATAGAAAGAGTAAAGTGAGGAAATGCTCCATCCAATGACTGTAACAAGCCATAGGGGAAACGAATATACGCTGTTTCCTGTCAGAAGAAACTCTAAACAGGATGCTGTGTTGCTGAAACCAAAGGTTCCCACTGCAAGTATGACTTCTGGTTGGACTTTTCCAAAAGATATCCTGGTCACCATGTATACATAAAGATCCACAATCCAAAGAATAATAAACGTAAGAAGACTGTTCAAATCACCTGGAAAAATGTTGGTCCCTATGATTGCAAACATGACAATAAGTACAATCAGGATCCCAATATTCACATTATTTCCAATGGTCTTGAAAGATTTGGACATTTGAAGGTCTGATTCAAGTCTGGACAGCATGTGGGCCTTTCTGAAAACAATCCTTGTGTAATCTACTGCAACTATGATCACCCCTATATCCAGCAGTCCATACAATGTAAGATATGTGTCTGACTGTTCTGTGATACCTGATATGTAGGATAGAATTGTGAGAGTGAATATGGCTGCTGCCCAGGTGGCATAGTATACCCCGAAAGCTCTTTTCAACAGGTAAAAATCTAACCTGACAACCTCCTTTCCCACTTTTTTGAGATGATCAGACAAATCCATGGGGGTCTCTTTCATACGTGCCTTCCTTCTTCAATGGATTTAGCCTTTATCCTCCTGATCAACGCCATTGCCATCACGAACATGACAGATATCCATATTAACAGACTGGCAAATAGTATATAAGAATTAATGACCGGCCCACTCAGGTCGGACATATTCAGGTATGACTCCTTCCCTGAAAAAGTCATGTACATGAGGCGGGGAATATCACTGAACGGGCTAGCATAAACGACATCTGGTGGAAGAGGAGAACCAAATTCTGAAAATCCAAATATGTATGAAAGAAGCTGTGGAAGGAAATTCGCGAAGGAACTGCTTCTCATTCCCAGGTAGTTGTTCACTAGGATAACAGTTATCAGGGAGAAAAGAAACATGAATATTCCGGTCAGGAAAAATAGAAGCAGTGCTTGGACTGGCATTGCAGGAATGATTGAATACCCTGAACTTTCACTGAACAGAACAATTGTGAACAATATGATGAAACAACCTATAATTGCAGAAACCAATGAGGCACCTGCAGTCAGGTTAAACACATATGAGCCAGGTTTCAGTTTTGTGTACCTGAATCCATAGGCTAGTGATGAGGTGCTGTAGTAAATTGAATATGATATGGTCGTGGCAACAAGGCTTCCTGATATGAGACCTATGATGGAAAACCATGATGAAGCATCGATCAACCAGCCCTGCTGGGAAGTTGCATTTGAGCCGAACACAAATGCGCCTAAATATAGCCACATGAACATGAAACCAACTCCCCAGCCCCACAGGGTTTTATCTTTGAGAAGTGATGAAATGAAATATCTGGCAATCATGTCACTGCACCTCCTCGAACACAGACGCAAGATCTCTTGCGGAAGATAATGGAACCTGCCCGGAGTCCTTTGTTATTGAGTATTTGCCAAAACTTGTTTCCAAAACAGCAAGATTCCCATGTATATCTCCCCTGTTCAGGAACAGCCTATCAGCATTTGATGCATCGAATCTGCCAAGAAGTTTTCCCTCAACGATGAAGTAAAGGCCCCACTTCTTGAAACGTTTCAGTATGTCCAGTTCATGGGTGTTGAGAATTATTTCTGCATCAATGGTCTCTATGATATTCAGCAGTTTTATCCTCCTTCCCTGATCCACATTCTCAAAGGGTTCATCTAGAAGCACTATTGACGGGGAAAAACTTAGGGCGAGTATGTTTCCAATCATTTTCTGCTGCCCCGAACTCAGCTGGAATATCTTCCTTCTGAGTGTTTCCTCGAGTCCGAATTTACTTATGAGATCAAGCGCTTCATCCGGACCGCTTCCCTTTAGTTCCGCATACATTCTTACAGCATCAAGAACACTGCTTCCCATGAGCCTGTAAACCTCAATAAGGTTAGTGGAAATCCCACTCTCATTCCTGATATACCTTACATCTTTTCCAAAAACCCTCACCTCACCTGAAACTATATCGGCCAGTCCAAGGATCATCCTCAAAATGGTTGTCTTACCCGAACCGTTAGGCCCGATAATAACAATCTTCTCGCTGTTGACTGATAGATTCAGCCCCTCAATAGGGATATTCTTGAATTCACCTGAATATCTTGCAGATGCGTTTGATATTTCTATCATTATCACCTATCGTCTAGGATAATAAAAGTTGGTATCAAAGTTCAGATTCTGAACTTGTATCCTTTGTATTTTTCTTATTCATAATTCAGTAAAAAACGTTTCCCGAAATTGACTGAAAAGAATGCTGTTTATGCAGGGAGTACAGTTTGGTTCTATTATTCCGATCATGTTTAAAGCCAATATAGTTGTGTATACAATAATAGAAAAATATTAATATATCAAGGCAATTGTTATCTATGGAGAAAGGGGAGAAACACAAGGGAAAAGATCA
>JAKAWU010000002.1 GCA_021816965.1 Thermoplasmata archaeon
TCGAAGTATTACTTATTGCGATTGGTAATGGGTTTACAGTCACATATGTGACACCCCTTCCAGCAGTGATTATGATACCATCCTGCAATGCATAAGTCTCCTGTATCGAGAATTGTGTGTTTCCTGTTGCTTCAATTGAACCTATAATTTTAAAAGATCTGTAAATAGTTATGTTGTTTATCACAAATGATGTTGTAACATTATAGAATCCAATCTGAAAAATGAGTGAACTATTAGTGATCTTGATGGGGCTTCCGCCATAATATGGTGTAAGAGTTACATTTCGTAACTCATTTGAGCTATCACTTAGGAAATTGGTACAGACACGATCGAAATAATTGGAGTATCCCCCAGTTGTAGTGAATCCCACTCCAATAGCGTTGTTTGATCCACCAACATCGCTTATCCTAATATCGTATATTCCAGGATTTACCTTAAATCCCTTTGTTTGGTTGAAAAATATTTGTGTCCAACCTGTTTGTTTTACCTTATATGAAAATACTGAGGAACCTCCAGAAAGTGGCGTCAATGTGGTGGAATTTAATATTTGCACATTCACAGTGAAATTCAATTGGTTTCCATTATATGATGCTGGACCAATTGTATAATTGAAGAAATATAATGAAACAAAATTTATTACCTGTGGTTGAGAAACTTTGAATTGTTGTATGACAAAGTCGGATGAATCCCACGAATATGGCAACGACCCCACAGGTTGGAAATAGGATATATTTAAATCGTTAATGGCACCTGTACTTATGTTAATATTATAGAATCCATTTGTTGGGTCACTTAGATATAGGCCCACTTTTGAAACATTGTAAGCGTATATGCCACTTGGGAGAGAGACTATAAAATTATTAGTTCCTGTAGATTGAACAATATGTGAATACAATGTTCCATTAATTGTCACATTCCACACACTACCCACTGGAAGATTTCTTTCTGTTACGTTTATGTTATATTTTGTAATGTTTTGTGGCGGTTTATACCCGACTAGAAAATAAAATGGAGTTGAACTTTGCACTAGGTTTTCTTTCTGAACTGAAAATGAAGTTGGGTATCCATATCCATCATAATAATTAAAGTTTTCTATCGCCGATGTAGTTGCAGTATAGTAATAAGAGTATCCAACTGAGACATCCAATGATGGATTTGTTATTGTTGCAATAAATTCATTTGGACCATATCCATAACCGTATTTAGACTCGGGGCCAATTTTTCCTTTATTAGTTATATATTGCGAAAAGCACAATGCATAATTATTATTATTATTTGTTTTGTTCTCATTAACAGCTTCCCAGATGTTGAGATAATATGTCCCCGGTGACAGTGTTTTACTATTTGATAGACTTATATTAACTTTATCTGAAAATTGGTTATTGAATGTTCCAGATCTATAACCCTTTCCAGGAATTTTAGTAATCGCACTTGTACCTGAAATATTTCCACCCCATGGTTTTGTCCCCAATGAAGAATATATATACGCATATCCTTGCGATCTCTGTTCATAGAAAACAATGTTTGGTTCTACCTGAAACTGATAGTAATCAATTGGAGTATTTGGTTGATACACAAAAAATTGTTGCGAGGAAAGATTATAAACACCACTGGCAGAATAATTTAACCAATAATTAAGATATTGAATGTTGATGATATTACTCTGTGTCACGACACCAATAAAGTTTGACTGATTAACATTATTTACTTCACCACTTCCACCTTCAGCAGCTGCAACAATTCCAGCTATATTTCCACTATTGAATGTTATTCCAATATCACTTCCTGACACGTTGACTTTAACTGTGCCAGAAGATGGATTAGGGCTATATCCTCCATCATTTGAAGATATTGTGTACGAATATGTTCCCCTCGGCAAACTGTATGTTATGTATGTGTTAATGCTTGAACTAGGTGATCCTGCAGATTTTTCAATACCCCCTAATGAAACTGTCCAATAGTATCCACCTTGTAATCCATTTTCAACAAATATGACTGAATATGTGAATTGCGATGAAGCGTAAACATTATTTCTTATATTGCTTGAAGTTGAATTGGCACATGCAGCCAATGTTAAATTCCTAATAGGTACCGCATTTTCATAAGTTACATTTGCATTATATGCCAAGGTTGCGTTGAAGTTTTTAGAGTAGTACAGATTGGTGCTTTGGGATGGCGAAAAGGGTGGAACTCCACCTATTCCAAGAGGCATGCTTTGAGAAATACTTGAACCGGGTGTCAGAGATGGAGATAGAATTTTAGAATCGAGAGAGCTGAATGATTGCTGAGTCTGGCTCTGGTAAGTTATGTCATTGTTCGTTCCAGTGCTTGGAACGTACCATAAAATGAATGAAGTTAAAAGGACGCTTGCAATAGCAAATAACAAAATTGCGCCTATGATCTCGCTTACAGCGTTATCTTCCTTTCTTACTTGCTTCATAGAAGGATAATATACAATAATCGTATTAAAACCATGCTATTATACCTTTAAATGGAACCACCGTTTATTAGTTCCAGAATCTCACTGTCTGTGAACGGGCCCTCGATGGCAACTGGCAATTTTTCAGGAAAGGTAGTATCGTAATCAAAATTTCCTTCGTCTTCTTCCATAAAGACATCCTCATCATCTTCCATCCAAGCTATGTATGAATTCGTTCCGACTCTATAAATTTCAAGATCTTCTCTCTTCAGTCTTAAGACAGAACTTTCAGATAAAGTGAAATGCTGATAAATCATTCCCACTAGGACGAACTCTTCTGGTGCTCCATTTCCACCATATTCCTCACTACCTATAACACTGTGCTCTTCCAGTATTTCGAAGATCTCATCATCGTTCAGGTTCATATGGTTAGGGATACAGGAGGATTTAATAAAGAAATTCATTTATAATGTGTGTTTTCTCCGAGATTGTTATAATATGGATTATATAGACTTCATATGTTAATCTGTTAAGCAAAAAGATATAACAGCACAAGCATCAATATTTTGTTAAAATACACCTGATATGCAAAGAGTAAGATTATTAGAGCGAAATCGCATTACACTGCCATGATAATAAAAGAATTTGAAAGGATACTTGATTTCAGATGTGAAATGAGATTTGCAATTGAAGAACAATTGAAGGAGCTCTCTGGCCTTAATGTTTCTGCCATGGGTAGGATCAGACATAAAAAAGATGGAGGATATTTTATTGTGACCATTCCATCTGAGGAACACGATGGAAGTTCACACAAATCAATGAATATAAATGTGAGCAATACAAAACTTTTCGAAGTTCACAAAGCAATCATAGAACTGAACTCAACAATTATTGACGCAGTGATGATGAAGGATAATGAGGTTAAAATATTCTTCAGATTCCACAGGGGTGAAATGGAGGCTGTAAATTCCATAATAATGCGTTACGCAGGTTTGATTGATGAATTCAGGATAGTTTATCTCGGGGAAGCTTTCGGAATACTTGACAGTTATAGAAAAATAGCTCAGTTTGGTGACGTTCATTATCTGGAACTTTCATCCACAATACCTCCAGAACTTATGAAAATATATGTCGATCCTATAATACAGTCATTCGGAACCAGCTGGAACAGGCAGGTAAGAAAAATAGGAGAAAATGAGATCAGGGCCCTTTTCAAGGATACACACAATCTCCTGAAGGAAAACAGTGAGATAAAGAAGGTTTCAGAAGAGGACCTCATATATGAGTCAATCTTCTCAAATGACCTGATATACTTCTTCAGCAAGAGAACTGATGAGGAAAAGATTCCAATTCTTGGAATACCCCAGAAGCTCACAGGCAAGAATTTCATATTTGGTTTCTTCATACCTTCCTGCAATCTGGCAGGTTTTACAAAGATAGTGTCTGAGGCAGGCAATAAATTTAAAAACTGGAAAATTTCCATAAAATTCTCTGATATCATTGAAATAAAAGAAAAATAAAAAAATTATAAAAAATTATTTTATTCTCACGAGTAACCAAGTGAAAATATGTCAGGATATGTGTTGTCGTGGTATAGTGTGCCTCCGCTGTACCAGTAGTCCTGGAGTGCCCCTGTATCAACTGAAGGTGAACTTGTGTATCCCCATTGCGTAGATCCTGAGACCAGATGCAGATTAAGGAAGTAGTTTGTTCCTGATGTGAGTGATGTTGTTGGTATTGCTATCCTGTAGAATCCAGCAGTTCCTGAGACTGTGTACGTTTGCTTTGCCAGTACCTGAGCACCGAAGATTGTTGAGCCAATGGCAATAGATATTTGTCCACTGCCGGAAAGATAGAGTACAACATAATCGATTGCCACATTTGAAGAAACTGTGAACTTCTCAGCTTCTGGAAGTGCGTAAACATTTATGTTTGATGCAGTGGCATTCACCTCAACAAAGACTCCTGTTGGGTTTGGTGATGGCGATGGAGATGGGCTGGTTGAAGTCTGCTGTGCATAATATCCAATAGAATACACGTCGGGATAGCTGTTGTCGTTTACCAGTGTGCTTCCGCTGTACCAGTAGTCCTGGGTTGCTCCTACGTCAACTGGTGGTGATGATACATATCCCCACTGTGTTGATCCGGAAACCAAGTTCACATTAAGGAAATAGTTTGTTCCCGTGGAAAGGCTGATGTTGCTGAAAAACAGCTGATACCACTTTGCTGCACCAGATATGCTGAATGTCTGCTTGGACATTACCTGGGTGCCAAAGAGTTTAGTTCCTATGGAAACCGCAATGGATCCAGATCCGGATAGATAGAGCACAACATTGTTTGCTATGTGAGTCTGGTTCACCTGGAATTCTTCAGCTTCCGGGAGTGTGTACGTGGAAATGGATGATGCTGTGTCGTTCACTATAGAGAGTATTGTGTTTGAAGTTGTGGTGGTGTTGGTATTTGTTGGTGGTGGTGAAGAAGTCGGTATTCCGTTTATGTAGTCCTGAGCAAAGTTGTATGCTTCAACTGATCCCCAACCAATTGCAAGACTGTATCCACCAGTTGCGCTGAAGTCTCCGTTGGAACCGTTGCTCACAAAGTAGAATGCTGGTGATGATGAGAGTGACCCATTATACTGTGCCTGTGCAAGCTGGTATATCAGTGGATCTATGAAGCCCATCTTGTGGCCTACATAGTAGTCCATTGTGGCAAACAATCCTGCATCAAGTGGTGATGCTATGCTCGTTCCCCAGAGTTCCTGATAGCTTGTGCTTCCTGAATATGTTATCCATATTTCCATATTGGCACCATCTGCTGATATGTCGGGGGTTCCTCTTCCGGAACTTACTCCTGTTATG
Source organism: Thermoplasmata archaeon (assembly GCA_021816965.1). Taxonomy (GTDB): domain Archaea; phylum Thermoplasmatota; class Thermoplasmata; order Thermoplasmatales; family Thermoplasmataceae; genus Cuniculiplasma. The sequence goes on from JAKAWU010000002.1 coordinate 5,278, forward strand.
GATGATGCACCGGTGATTACTGAGTTGGCTTCAGAACTTGCTTTCTGCCATGTAGGTTCTGCATAGTATTTGCTGACACCTCCCTGTGATCCGTCACCACTGTTTGGGGTGTTGTACCATACAGATTCTGTGCTTATTCCTGTGGTTCCTGTTCCGGTTGTTGATGCAGTTCCACTGACTGTTGTCTGAAGTCCGCCTACTGCAGTTATACCATATGTGTTATATGCGTCTGTTGCAGGGAAACTTGGTGCAGCACTGTTTGTGTTGCCGCCGTCTCCTGATGAGGCAAATACAGTTATTCCTCTTGCAGTGGCTTCCTGTTCATAGGATGTCCATGTTGCGTGTGTTCCGTCAGAACCTCCCCATGAGTTGGATATTGCCACAACGTTGTTCAACTGAGGATAAGAGGAGCTTGGGTTCAGGATGAATGCAAAGGACTGATCAAGGCATGCCTGTGTGGCCTGTGGCCCATAGACCTCAACTATTGTTGCTCCTGGTGCAGTTGATCCTGCCATTTCAAGATCCAGAGTGCTCTCGAAGTTTGCCTGAGACTGATCTGTTGATGCTGATGACCCTGGTGCTGGCGCTCCACCTATTGGTGCTCCATAAACACTTGAATGGGGTTCACCGGATGGAATTGTCTTGTTGTAATATGAGTAAATATCTGAAGGTACAAAAGGTGCCACTGACTGCCCGGCACTGTTTGTTCCTGACCAGAGTATTGTAGCTATTGTCTCATTTGTTGGATAACCTTTTCCTGAATAGAGCTTGTTAAGCTGGTATGCATTCTGCATATCAGAACCATAAAGAAGCTGGCTTCCAGAACTTGTTGTGAACATTCCCCTGTTTATGTTAAGGGTTGCAATGTTGTGTGTATTGAGACCTGCAATATTCACCAGATATGGCTGGAGAAATGCTGGTATCATCACAGAGGATATTGGAGCAATGAATGTTCTTCCATGAGTAATGAAAGACATTATGTTCGTGTTAAATGATGTGTCAAACTGGTTTACTGTGCCTTTCAAAACAACTGACACTCTGTCATTATATGTCTTGACCTGGAAACCCTGTGATGTGTAATACTGTACCAGTTCATTATAAACTGATGCAGATGGTGAGAATTCCTGCTGGAATTGGGATGCTGTGAGATAATGGTGATATAATGGTGAAGATTGATCATTCAATCCTGCAAGCAAAACATTAAGTTTTCCTTGATTGCTGAACTTCAATGTCAACATGACTGAAATCTTCTGGTCTGGTTGTGCTGTTGTTCTCTCATACTTCGCAGATGGTGATAATGCGTGGGATATTGTAGGGGATACCGATACAAGATCGGTGGGATACAAAATATTTCCACTGTTCCCTCCTACATTCATATAGCCTGCATTTACAATGCCTGCTATACCGAGCATTATCATAACGGTAGCTATCAAAGCAATTGCTATTCGTTTCATGCCTTTGAACAACCATATTTTATATATAAATATATATTTCTTTTATATAGTCTTTTTATATTTATATACAAGTTTCCAGGTTATCTTTTTTTTACGGGAATTGTTAAATATTTAGATTATTCGAATAATTATATTAAATTAAACTATCCTCAAAAAATAAAAATATATTCTCCCGTATTTTAATGAATTTATCACAATTATTGACAAATTATTTTTTCATAAGTTCTTATGAATTTTAATAATAATTTCACATGTTTCATGAATTTAATACATAAATGTAATTTATAATGATTAATGGAAGAATGTTCAAGCCATAAATTTCAGAACCAAGCACAGTCAAAAAAACTAAATCACATGGGTTTTTGGAGTCACCATCTCTCTCGGGATCTCTCTATTAGATATCATCGTTCATTTGGCATGCTGTTCCTGTCAGTATATAATGGACCTATGCCTTTTACAAATATCGGAAGCAGGAGTATGTAGAACGAAACATTTTCATTGGCAAAATCTCCATTTTGCCAGTATTCACTTCAAGTTCCTTAATGTTCAGCAGTCGCCTCAATCTTCTTTCTATCTCTCCTGCCAATTCACTCTTTCGGTTTTTTGTACCATATTAGGAGATTATCTGTATCACAGGTGGATTTGTTGCTTCTTTTCACTCTCTTGGACAGGATATATTTCTATTTGCCTTACAAACATCTATGCATTTTGTTTCGTATTCATCCTGCGATTAAGGTTGAAGACATTCTGAAAAAATGACCGTAACGTTTATAGGACAAAATAAATCGAGTGCTTACGATAACTCAAGAAAAATTTAAAGAACTTACACCATCTTCAAGGTTAATACTCATAACCCTCAGGAGTATAAAGATTGCAGATGTGAAAACACTGATGAAGGAGACCGGACTGTCAAAGAGGACTTTAATGGGTTCTCTAAAGCATTTAAAAGAAGAATCACTCATTAATGTTAAGACATGCCTGACAGATACCAGACGAAGATTCTACTGTTATGAAAAGGGCCTGGAAAATGATTGAAATTCTTTAGCGAATTGTAATTGAAGAATTAAACTGGCCAGAAATACTGCGCAAGCCAGACCACAATGCCCATTACTATTCCTATGTAAATAACTAGCTTTGGATCCAGTGCCGGCCCCTCAATTTCCTCTTCGTCAAAATACCTGATTAAACCTGCTCCTGACTGGAATCCATCTTTCTTGTCTGCCATTGGAACATAAATGTTATCAATGAATTTATTATTTTCCCTTGTTTCTGTTTATGAGTTCAAAGAAGATAGTGAGGAAATATTTTCATGTTATGATTCTTGCCGGATTCATCATTATCCTTCTATCCATCACGCTATATTCCGGAAACTGGCCCCCTATTTCGGTTGTTGAATCCTCAAGCATGGAACATTCACAATATTTTCAATTTGGAACTATAGAAACGGGGAGCATGGTCATAGTGAAAAAGGTTTCAACCATCTCAAGCATCACCACATATGTCCAGGGTAGAACAACGGGGATGCAGACCTATGGTGATTATGGAGATGTGCTCCTTTACAAAAACTATGAAGGCTCAGTAATAATACACAGAGCAATGTTTTTTCTCACATGGAATTTAGGAATGCCAGATATACATGGATATACAAACCAGTCATGGATCACTGTTTCAGACAATTACGTGATCATTCAGGATGTGGGCACTTCGCACAGAAACCTATATGTCAATATCTCTCATTTTTCTGGGGTATCTGGATTTATTACGATGGGTGATCACAACCTGATTGCCTCGACAATTTCTGACTCAATTCACCTCAGGAATAAAACAATAATAGCCTATGTTGCAGCTGATCAGAATATTCTCTTCCAGAATAATGGTTCCACATATTCTCCTGTAAATTTCACTGATGTTGTTGGAGTTGCAAGGGGGGATCTCCCCCTGGTTGGCTTATACAGACTCTATCTTTTGGGTGCATTTGGAATGTGGAATGGATATGATCAGGTACCCATTTATTCAAATTATTACCTGTCTGTGTTGACTGCGTTTATCATCTTTGTTCCCTTCTCTCTTGAACTGCTCAAAAGAAAGGAAAAGATGAAAAAATCAAAAGCCTGAAGTTGCGGGGCCCGCAACCTTGAGCTCATACATCTTCGCAGTGTGATTTGATACAAGATTCCTGATCTCCTCACTATCTTCCCTGTGACATGGGATGAAAACGCTATTTCCCCCGGTAACTATGTAAGTCATCCATATTTCCTCACGCCATTTCCCAATGCTCCTCAAAAGAACCCTCATTTCATCTGTAATGATCTCAACACCGACTCTTTCATTCAGTGCATGATAATCATCTGTGTCCTTCATGGCCAGTTCGAATATCCCCTCAATATTTTTTTCCTCTGCAAGAGACCTCAATTCCATTATCCTCGAATTTGCCTTACTGATTCTTTCTGGATATGCTGGACTCTTTGGCTGGTTGAAATGTATGTCGTCAGATGGCTTCCGGGTGTGAGGGAATACTGCGCTGATAATGGTGAAACCTGAAAAACTTTCATGCTCGAGAATCCTGGTGGTGATTGGCCTTTCGTGATTCTCAGTTACGGTCAATCCACCATAGAAACTTCTTCCCACACTCTCTGAAACTTTTCTCATTTCAATTTCCATTTGATCTGAAGAAATTTCAGGAAGAGCATCATTGATGCATCTTTGAAGAGCAGCTGCTCCCGCGTCAGAACTCCCACTTATAATGTTTTCATTCCATGAGTTGACTGAGATATTATCCATTCCATACTTTTCACTGATTTGCTTCCTGTATCTTTCAATGACCCTCAAAGGCGATCTGCTTCCATTAATGTCCACTTTTTCGTTATTGATGAAACTGTCCCTGTGATCTCTGGATATGGTCAATTCAGTCTTTGCAACTGAATCTTTATCCACAAGGGAATATGCAATTCCTGCAGAATCATGATAAGGGTGCCTGCTCACATTATCCTTAAGGCCACCAAGCAGGACAATTCCCATGGTGGGATGTGCACTTGATCTGAAAATCTTATCTTCCATTACTCAGAATATTTTAAATGGTTAAAAAATATTGCCACCACTGCATGTATGAATCTGAATATTTGATGGGGAATTCTGGTCAACCATCCCTCCTGACTAAATTAGTTTGCAACTCTCATCGAGATGCAATTGGCTGGTTGACCGCAGCCTGAAATTCTCTCTGGAGGAATATTCTATGTTTCTTTGGGATTAGGCTTGCAGAAATTTCTAAATTGTATTTCAGGCAGTGAGAGATCAAATCTTTACGGTTATTCGTGTAGATACATCCGCATGATAAAAGGAAAACAAGTATAAATATGACACGTGAATCTTGATTCATGGCAGAAGAACTAAAAATGATATTCATAATTTCCAGTGGTATGGAAGCAAGAGGAAAGGCACTTGCCGGTCTAAGGATGGCCATAAACATGAAAAAGAAAGGACGGGCCAGCGACGTGAGGCTACTCTTCTTTGGCCCCAGCGAAGAAATGATCGCAAAGGGCGGAGAAGATATTGATGGAATGCTGAAAGAAGCCGCAGAACTTGACATGTACAGAACCGCATGCATATTCGTAGCCCAGCAGCACAAGATTGACCAAACACTTACCGAAAAAGGTGTCAAACTGGAGCCTGCAGGAGAAGTCCTGGCCAAAGCAATGAAGGAAGACTGCGTCCCAATAACGTTTTGAATGCCGGAATATATAGACTTCAGGGGCAGAAAGGTGGAGATCACCTTTCCACTGGAACGAATCATAAGCCTCAATCCCTCCATAACAGAGACACTGTTCCTGATCGGAATGGGAGCCAGCATAAAGGGTGTCAGTGCATTTTGCAGGAGGCCCCCTGAAGCTGAATCTGTCAGGAAAATAGGGAGCTACAGTACATATAATGAAAATATTGTTGACGAGATCTCTCCTGAACTGATTCTCACTATTTCAGGATATCAGGATTCGCTTACTGAGAAATTGAGCAGTAAATACAAAATATTTCAGTTAGAACTGCCATCAACACCATTTGGCATCCTTGACATGGTAAACAGAATTGGAGTTGTTACTGGAAAAATAAAAGAATCGCAGGAACTGCAGAGAAGAATGATAAAAGAATTGTTTCCACTGAACACGCGAAAGAGGGCATATCTGGAAATTGATCTCGGTGGCCCCGTGACTTTCGGTTCAGAAAGTTATATAACATCAACCCTGAATTTTCTCGGCTTGGAAACACCATATGACAGTACACCTTCAGAATGGCTCAAGCCAGATTATGATCTTATTGCAGGATTTGATCCGGAGATCGTATTCATGGAGGGGAAGATGTTCAGAGGCATAAACAAGGAAGATGCCATAAACATGCTGAGAAATACCCCCTTAAGAGAAACCTCCGCTTTCATGAATGGACAGATATTCACAACTCCGGGGAAGCTTGATTTCTTCGCACACCACGGTCCCGATTTCTTTGTTTCCGTGATCCCCTGGTTAAGAAGTTGTCTGAAATCTGCAAATAAAGAACATATAAATAGTAAATAGAAATTTACTGATGTCTTTTAGACAGGACGTAACCAAATGGAAGGAATTACCAAAATAAAGGAACTGACACCTGAGTCAAGAAGAGTAAATGTTCTTGCAAAGGTTTTAGAAATAGGAGAGCCAAAAGAAATAAACACCAGATTCGGCGAGTCAAAGTCTGTAACAGAAGTTGTTGTAGCTGACGAAACCGGAAAAATAAAACTTTCACTCTGGGGAGAGCAATCTGCAAACATAAAGGATGGAGAGACCCTTTACATCGACAATGGATACATTTCACTTGTAAGAGGCCAGATGAGACTTAATGTTGGGAAATACGGCAACCTCACCAACTCTGAAGAGAAAGTAACTGATGTGAACGAAGGAGTTGACATGAGCGAGAAGGTTCATGAAAACACATACAGAAAGTTTGGTGGAGGCGGCGGAAACTTCAACAGAAGGGGCCCCGGCAACTTCAACAGAAGAAGAGACTCAGATTCAAGATCAGAGTACTCTAACAATGATGAGTGAGATCAATTCTCACCACCAAAATATATTTTTTTCTGAATACCATACATTTCGCTTATTTCCCTTGATGTTGTGCAATCTTCAGGTTTTTTGTCTGTCCTGAATCTACCCGTGAATCTTGGAAATCTCAATGCAAGACCCTGATCACCATATAAATCTGAGGAACATGTATGAATTGGGCTGAGTGTTATTTCTGCACCTTTCACTTCCAGTATTTTCATAGGATAAATCCAGACATCCGGTTTCAATTTCGCATTCACTCTTGGAAGATGGTGTTCCACCACAAGATCAGAGAGCATTGCCCTCACATCTGACAGCATTTCGTCTGTGAAACCCGTCCCAATCTTGCAGACACTTTCGAAAGTATCCGTTTCATCATTATAGGAAGCAAGGAGAAGGGCCCCATACATACCTGTTCTCCTTCCATGACCATAAAAGGCACCTATTATGACAAGATCCAGTGAATCCCCAAGTTCATTCCTGTAGTCCCTCTTGAATTTAATCCAAGTCCACTTTCTTGCACCTGCCCTGTATAAGGAATCAGGTGCCAGGCTTTTTGCAACTATGCCCTCGCATCCGGATGCTATTGAAGATTCAAGGAATTTTTCCCCTTTAGCAAGGTCATCAGTTACGATTCGTTCTGCAAACTTCAGGTATTCGCTTTCCATGAAATTTTTCCTCAGTAGTTCTGTTCTTTCTGTATAAGATTTCTTGCTTAAGTCCACTCCGTTAAAATAGACTATATCAAAAAGGAATACTGCAATGGGGACTTCTTCATTGCCAATAGAATCATCCATTTGTTCATTTTCGAACTGCACAATATTTCCCTTCATTATGGACTCTTCAATGGCACCATACTTCCTGCCTCTTCTCCTTGAAATTTGCTGGAAGGGATAAATATCTCCCGTTTCATTATTATAAGGAACAAGTTCACCATCTATGATAAAACTCTCAAAAGGAAGACTGGAGAAATAATTGCTGATTTCAGGGAACTGTTCCGTATTCTCTTCAATCCCCCTGGAGAATGTTTTGAGTGACTTTCCCTTCTTATGTATCTGTATTCTCAAGCCATCATACTTGTACTCAAGGGCAGCCTTTCCACCCATCTTGTTGAATATCTCTTGTAGGGACTGCATCCTTTCAGCAAGCATCACCTTAAACGGAATTAGCGGTTCCGGTCCTGAGGCTATCTCTCCGTATTTTCCTGACAGGACTTCATACAGGTATTTCATGTCAGGATGGAAATTGTATACTTCTTCAACCTGGGACTGCTCAAGATCTGGCCTTATCAGAGTCCTCAATGCGCTTATTATGGTTGAGTCAGAGACACCAAGCCTCATCTTCCCATTCACAATCCTCACAATATATTTTGATTCGAGTTCGTTTGCCCTAAGAAGAAGGCTTGCGAGTATCTTCTCCCTTTCCGATGCAGTTCCCGTTCCCTTAATCCGTGAAATTTTCAAAAGCGATTCATGAACTTCCCTTGCTTCAAGAGGCGAATTGAAAAATGATTTCTGTTTCACCCTTCCTGAAAAAAGCTGGGCAACAGTCCCAAGATCTCCAGTTCTCGAATATTCCTTCATGATCTCTTCCTCACTAGCCCCTGTGATCTGCCCGATGACCTTCATGATGGTGCTCTCAGCTATGCCTGTTTCTTTCGACATGAAATCTGGTGCAATTTTGCCTTCGCAGAGATAAAGAGTTATATCAATATCCTCACCGCTTTCCCTGATGACATCCTTTACTATTTCAATGAGTTCGAGCCTTTTTGAGGTTGCCTCCATCCTTGAAAAGTAATCGGAAAGAACTCTGAAAAGCATATGTCAGTATGTTTTCTTTCAAATATAGTTTTTTCCACAATTCCCAAATATTGTTCCACACCTTAATTTTCAATGAACAGTTAAATTATGAATAAGGTGAGAAAACATTATTTCAGTACAAGGAACAAATTGAAAATAGACTTGATATTCTCGCATAATTACTAAATTTAGCCCTATTTAAGCGGTATTAAAAGTTTATAATAAAATAGCCATACCCATCTATGGAATTTACGGGGGATTTTTATGCCAGAGGATTATGAAACTATTGAATCAGATGTTCTTGTAATTGGAGCTGGTGGAGCTGGATTGAGGGCTGCGATCGCAATTAATGATTCTGGACAGAAAGTGATTGTGGTGTCGAAATCACTCCTAGGAAAGGCACACACAGTTATGGCGGAGGGGGGCGTAGCTGCATCCCTTGGAAACGTTGATCCACAGGATAACTGGACGGTACATTATGGAGATATAATAGAAGAGGGAGTGTACATCTCAAGTTGGAAGATGGCAGAGATTCTTGCAAAAGAAGCCCCTTCGAGAGTCCTTGAGCTTGAGTCTTACGGGGCCCTCTTCGATAGAACTCCAGATGGAAGAATAATGCAGAGGGCATTTGGTGCTCATACATACAGAAGGCTTGCGCATCTAGGAGACAGGACAGGGCTTGAGATTATAAAAACTCTGGAACATCAGGTTATCCACAGGGATATCACCTTCTTTGATGAAATGTACATCACAAACCTCATAAAGGAAGGTAACAGGATAGTTGGGGCTGTGGGCATAAAAATGAACACCGGAAAAATATTCCTGTTCAATGCAAAAGCATTCGTCATTGCCACTGGAGGTTCCGGAAGAGTTTTCAAGATCACATCAAATTCGTGGGAATCCACAGGGGACGGCATTGGCATGGCATACAGGGCAGGAGTCAAGCTGAGGGACATGGAAATGATCCAGTTCCATCCCACTGGAATGGTTTATCCGCCTGGTGTCAGGGGACTTCTGGTTACTGAAGGGGTGAGAGGCGAAGGAGGAATACTTCTGAATACAAAGGGCGAAAGATTCATGCTAAGATATTCACCTGAGAAAAAGGAGCTGGATGCAAGGGATGTAGTTGCAAGGGCGAATTACAGGGAAATTCTGGAAGGCAGGGGCACAGAGCATGGAGGAGTATATCTTGACATAACCCACAAGGGTGCAGATTTCATAAAACACAAGCTTCCTGCTATGTACCAGCAGTTCATGGAGTTTGCAGGTGTTGATATCACGAAGGAAAAGATGGAAGTTGCACCCACTGTTCATTACATGATGGGTGGAATTGAGGTAGAGGCAGAGACAGAAAAAACCAATTTAGATAACCTTTTTGCAGCAGGTGAGGTTGCTTCCGGGCTTCATGGAGCCAACAGACTCGGAGGTAATTCACTTTCAGACATTCTTGTATTTGGAAAGATAGCAGGAGAAAATGCAGCCAGAATTGCAAAAAATTCGGATATGATAAAGATCTCTGCTGAAAAAGTAAAGAAAGAAATAAGGTACATCAATTCATTCTTCAAAGAAGATGGAAAGAACCCATATGATCTAATTGACAAACTCACCACCTGCATGAGCGATAATGTGGGAATAGTCAGGGATGCCGAGCACCTCAAAAAAGCACTTGAAATTATTTCCGAACTTAAAAAGGAGTTCAAAGAGGTTGGAACAAAGGGCATGATCAAATATAACCATGGGCTTCTTGGATGCCTTGAACTTTCTAACATGCTTGTATCCTGTGAGGCCATAACGAATTGTGCCCTCATGAGGGAAGAGAGCAGGGGCGCACATACAAGATCAGATTTCCCGAAAAAAGATAAGAAATGGATAAGGAACATCATAACAGAACTTGGAGAGGACGGAAAAATGAAATTTGAAGTTAAGCCTGTGGATGAGATGCCTAGTGAATACAAGAACTACGTAAAACCTGAGGTGTATTCATAATGACAGAGAAAGAGATTGAACTGAAGATAATGAGGCAGGATCCTGAAACAGAGAAGGGGCCAAGATACGAGAATTATAAGGTCCCATATGTTGATGGAATGGTGGTTCTTGATGCAGTGAGATATGTTCAGGAACACACAGATCCAACCCTTGCTATAAGATGGAACTGCAAAGCTGCAAAATGCGGGTCATGCTCTGCAGAAATAAATGGAATGCCAAAACTCATGTGCAAAACAAGAGTGGATACAATCGGAAATAAAATCACTGTTTCACCGATGGCTGCATTCCCACTGATAAAGGATCTTGTGACTGATGTCTCAAAGAACTGGGAGACAACCAGAAAAATTCCAATGTTCACACCAAAGGAGAATATGGAGAAACCCTGGAGAATCAATCCTAAAGATGTGGAGAGATCGAAGGAATTCAAGAAATGCATTGAATGTGGACTCTGCATGGATGTATGCCATGTTGTGAGAGAGCATTACACCCCATATTTCGGGCCCATGCACATTGTGAAGGCAGCATCCTGGGATATGCATCCCCTTGACAGTGTGGACAGGTCAAAATACCTGAATAAAGAAGGAGGCCTTGGTTACTGCAACATAACAAAATGCTGCACAGAAGTCTGCCCGGAACATATTCATATAACAGACAATGCAATAATACCAGAAAAGGAAAGGGTAGTGGACTTACAGTATGATCCCATTGCAATGCTCATAAAGGGCATAAGAAAGAAGGAGAAGGTGATGAAATAATGGCATTCAGCACAAAAGAAGAGAATGACAATAAACTTCAGAAAATAACAAGATTCCCAAGAGAGTTGGGAGAACTAAGGTTCTGGTCCTTTGTATTGGTTGCAGTTCTTGCAATATACCTGATGTATGTATTTGCACTTACAGCACCTGTACAGGGACTGACAGACCCATTTTACTCTCCAACCATACTGGTGCTTCCTCTTGTTGCAGGATTCAGGGCCACATGCTATGCCTACAGGAAAGACTACCACAGGCACCTGTTCAGTCACCCTATAGGATGCAGTGTGGAAAATTTCAACAAGGCAGGGGAGGTTAATTTCCCCGGTGAAAAGGTAGGCAGATCATATTCAGGCGAAACAGGACTATTCAGGCTTGAGAATCTGCACAGATATTTCTGGTATGCGGCAGTGGCAATCCTTCCATTTTTCTACTACGATCTCTATCTTGCAATGAATTATAACGGAGAGTTCACACTTGGTGTCCTTCTTCTTATTCTCAACACATTATGGGTCACTCTTTACACATTTTCCTGCCATTTCTTCAGGCACCTTACTGGAGGAAATGTTGACTGCTACAGCTGTCCAGTGAACAAAAAGAGTTACAGGAGAACAATATTCAACAGAATATCGAAGCTGAACGGACACCATGAGATGTTTGCGTGGATAAGTCTTGCATCCTTCTTCCTGGTAGATCTTTTCATCAGGGGCGTGGCCGCTGGATTGCCCATAAACATCCTGCTCTTCAGGTTGTGGTGAAAATGAAGAACTACATGAAATCAAAATTTAGATATCCTCTTTTCTTCCTGGGAATTTTCCTGGTGGAACTTGGAGGGCTCTATTATAAATTCGTGTCTGCAAATGTCACTGATACGGAATATTTTGTCATACCTGGATTCATAATATTCCTCATCTCACTTATAACACCTTAATTTTTAAAAATATTTTATAATCCCTTTATATTTTCAAGTGTGCAGATATTATGAGTTTCATTTTTAAGGACAGCATCAGTTTGAACATATTTGGCTCTTCCCATGGAGAACTCGTGGGTTGCACCCTTGGGGGAATGCCATCAGGGATGAAGATAGATCATGCAATGATTTCAAAGTGGATGGAAAGAAGGGCACCTGGGAGAAGCCCACTGACATCCCAGAGGAAGGAAAGCGATGAAGTGAAGATCGTCTCCGGGGTTGTGGATGGTTATACTGATGGTGGGGCCATAACCATGCTTATTTCAAACCATGACGTCGTAAGCAAACATTACGATGAACTCATGGATAACCCCCGACCGGGGCATGGTGACATAAGCCTTTTCATAAAATATGGGGAACACCGTAATTTCTCCGGAGGAGGATTCCTCTCCGGGAGAATGACTGCGCCTCTTGTAGCTGCAGGTTCCATTGCCCTTGGCATTCTCAATGAAAGAGGGATAGAAGTTTCATCCTGCCTTGAACAGATGGGGGATATAAGATGCCCGATCGATGGATACACTTCAGATAATGATGTATACAGCCATGAAACAAGGATGCCCCATAAGGATTGCGATTTGAGAGCCTCCGAAATGCTTAAGAAACTTTCCTCTGAGGGAGACAGCACTGGCGGAATAATAGGGACGCATGTCATGAACGCTCCTCCAGGAATTGGTGAACCCTTTTTTGATTCTGTTGAGTCAGTATTATCTCATCTGGTATTTTCCATACCCGGAGTGAAGGGAATTGAGTTTGGAAGCGGTTTTGCCATGTCTTCCATGAAGGGAAGTGAGACAAATGATCCTCTGGAGTGGAAAGATGGCAGATTTATCTCATCGAGGAACAACAACGGAGGCATCCTTGGTGGGATTGCATACGGAAACCCCATATATTTCAGGACAGCCATGAAACCCACCTCATCCATAAGAATTGAACAGGATACTGTAAATGTGAAAACACATGAAAATAGCAAAATTGTGGTGAAGGGCAGGCACGATCCATGCATTGCTATCAGGGCAGTCCCGGTTGTGAACTGTGTAACAGCCATAGGCATTCTTGATCTGTACTTGAGATCGGGAAAATTCAGGTCAAGGGGTCTTCCCGCTCACATCAGATAAATGGTATCTTCAGGACAATTCCCGTGAGAGAGATCACTATGGGTATGAAGAATGTCAGGAACACTGTCACACCAGCATATATCTTAGCTTTTTTCAGGGAAATAAACACAAAATCCATCAGTTCCTGGTAAGTGTTCCTGTTTCCTGTGGATACTTCCACGCTAGCGGTGGAATATTTCACTATATATTCTTTCTTTGCAGATGCAGCCTTCCTTATGAGGTCTTCAATGAAATTGACTGTGGCCTCGTCGCGGGAATTAAGTGGATTCATGTCCAGTGTTCCAGAGTTCACCACGTGGTTATCCGTTGTGTAGACCACAAAACTGCTGCAGTATTTCAAAGCAATATTCCGGATCATTTCCTCCATCTCCCTTGTGATATTGTTGGAGTCTGTGAGCATTATGCAGTCTTTCTTATCACCATGATGAAAAACAGCAATCTGAATTCCCTTTGCCGCAAGAAACCTTATGTCCCTTCTGTTTCCTGATGCATATCCAACTTCGATTTTCTCATTTGGTACGTCTTTCTCAAGGAGATCAATCACTGTATTTTCAAATGGAGACAGGTCCTCTATTTCCCTTGCCCCTCTCACGAATCCATTCTGCCCGTCTATAATGAATGTTCTTATGCCTGTTTTCTGGAATATAGACTGCCTGAACCTTATTCCTTCCTCATACAGAATATCATCAAAAGATCTTGACTCAGGGTTGAATGCCACCATTGCAGTGTTGCCGAATCTTTTCACGTCAATCCTGACACCATCCACAACCCTGCTCCCCATTTCTGACATCTGTTCCTGGATTTTCCCTTTTTCTATGGCGAGATCGATGGCTTTACCGAGATTCTCTATATCTTCTTCTCCTGCACAATTATCACTGTTGGTGGTTGCAGTGTGGAATACCATTACTTCACCATGTGTATTTCCCATATATTTTTCAATTCTCTCAGGAAGATCGCTTGATCCTACGGAACCGAAGGGCCCCGGGTGTATATATGGGAATACCATGGAAAAGTCAGACTTTCCGTCAGAATCGATAAAAGTGAGGGAATCGATGTCAGTATTCCTTCTGTTCCTGTAGACTGATCTGAAAAATTTATCACCGCTCTCATAATATTTGTTTCCATGGATACCATACAGGAAGAATTTGATCAGATCCCTTGGCTCAGTGTTGTACTTCTCTCTAAAAGTTTTTGTTGCTTTAGTCACGAATACATAGGCTAGCCATGATGAAAGCAGTGTATAGATTATGCTCTCCACAGCAGCAATATACTTCACCTCATACAGGTAAAGTGGCAGGAATGACATGCTCAGGGTGTTTGAAAGGACATAGTTTGCAGCCATGCTATCAGAAAGATATACATAGAATACAAGGAACCTGAAGAACGACGTGAACGAGAGTGATATGGCCACATTCTGAATGCCGAGTTCCGGAAGCAACAGATTAAGGATTGTGTAAATGAAATAGAACATGATTAGAGTGAGTGCTAGCAGGAAGAGATTCTTCCTGAGATTGAGCTTGGAATCTGTGGCAACAGAGGCCAGTTGATCGAGGCAGAGTGTAATTATTGAAGGTACGATGATGAAAAGGGAAGCCGTGATGATCTCCGGATGGAAAAAATAATGAATTGCGAAGAGTATCGCTATGATCATTACAGATATCTCTATCCGTGGAGCCCTCTTGACATACTTTGTGAGATCAGCAAAAGTTCTATCCATCACGTCTTAATATTTAAACCGGATTTAACATTTTCCTGAAGATTAATTGACAGTGTGGCTATGAGACGGGAAGCATCTGGAACCTGTCATACCCTGTGATGACCCTGATATATTTTCCAAAGAAATTTCCGGGAAGACCTTCCACATCATATCTGAGTGAATGCATATTCCTTATCTTCTCCTGTGGACACAGGATCAGAATGTTCTTCTTTCCTGCCTTCATTATTACGTCACTGGTTATCTGCCTGTTTCCCCTCCCAAGGAAAAATCCACTTCCTGCATATGGGGATACAACTATCTTAATATCTGCATCATCTTTGATGTATTTTTCATAGTCCGCAGGGTAAGCGTTTTCCTTAAGCAGAATACCGTCTTTAATTATGTCAATGTTGAATGGTGAGGTCTGAAATCCCAATTTTTCCATCAGTTCCTTGCAAGTTCCTCCTGTACCTATTATATAATATGAATTGTCCATCGTATCGATCACGTATTCTATTATAGAAGATGTGTCCCATGTGCCATCTGTGCTTTTCGGATCAATGTATTTGTCTACAAATACAGTCTTCATTGTGCCATATTTCTTGAGGGAAAACTCTCCTGTTTTCAGCATGATTTCCTCGTTGGAATCTTCCACAACCGCATCACCTGTAGTATAACTCTGCTCCGTAAGGAATGCAGTGGCCCTGTTAGCGGCATCCTCTGGATTTTCTGCATAGATAGACCCATACATCTTCATTCCCGCAGGTATTCCGATAACAGGAACCTCTGGATGAGATTCAAATATATCTCTTGAAGTACCGTCCCCACCAGCAAAAACAAGCAGATCTATCTTTCCTTTTGAAAGTTCCACGAATTTCTTTGAATCCATTCCGGAGGAGGGTTCTGCTGGTGTATAAATTACATCAATGTTCCCGAATCCTTCCTCCATGAGAACTTTCTCCCCCATGTCTCCTGCAGCTGTTACTATATGAATGTCTCTATCCATAAGATCCAGAAATTTGGATGCCCTTCTTGATGAATAGGTGGATCTAATGAGGGGGTTCATGTCTGAGCCGTTGAACCTTGTATATATTCCGGACCCAGAAATTGGATTTATCATGAAGCCAAGTGTTTTCATTTCATTCACGTATAATCAGTATGGAGCCATTATATGTTAAATTATATATGGCTATGGTGACGGGGTAAAGAAGTGGAGTGTAAAAATCAATCCTGAAATTCATCAATGAAGGTGTGGAATTTGAACCAATTATCTCCAGTGGAAATCTCTGTGAGCCTATTAGATGGAGCTTGTCAGACACATTTCCATTTCCCGTATAACTGATGTTGTACCCCATTCCATTCGGCATGCTGACATACACATTTTCTGAAAGGTTGACCGGCGCAGTTGAAATAACAGTGTAATTAAAACTCTTGTTTTTTCCTATATTCACAGTGGAAATCTGTGCACCATCCATAATGACATCTGTGCTCTTCAATAATTTCAGTACTGTGAAATGTTCTGTGTTGAAGTTGCTGTTTATATAGACATAAAAGAGAAATCTTGTATATCCTGGAGAAAGGGATGTGACATTCATGGATATGTAGTAGACGGCATTTTTTCCTGGAGAAATGATTCCGGATGATGACCTGACGCTGAATGGAATGGATAGATTGGAAGAAAATGCAGGGTCTACTGTGATCTGACCATTGTTGATTACAGATATGGTGAAATTTGCCTGCGAGTGGTTACCGCTCATCACTATTGCAGAACTTACTACTGGATTTGTCTCAATACTTGGAAGTGTGGAATGCACAGGGAAAGGTATGGAACCTAAGACCATAAGGAGAAGTGTTATGATCATGACAATATAATTTCCTCTTCTGATTAAGCTAAACCCTGATGAATATGGCTGTTGTGGTTCAAGTCCGACCATCAGTATGATCACAGGCAGGATAAACCAAGAGGGAAACGTGAGGTCTATTATGATCATTATGGTGATGAACACATATGAAACATTCTTCTGCAGTGACGGGCTTATTCCGGAGAATACATAACCTCCGTCCAGAAGACCAATGGGAAATGCGTTGAATGATGTGAACAGCAAACCGGACCAGCCTGCAAGAGCCATTGGATCCAGGGCCCCTCTTGCAGGAAGCAATTTACCTAAGGATATCTGGAAGAGCAGGGGAAGATTCACCACGCTGATGGAGGAGTTTGGGCCAGTGGTTGTGCCAGAATATAGAGATACACCTGCAATCCCAAGTACAAGAAACAAAGTGGACACTATTATTCCAAAAACGATGGAGAAAAATCCGGAATAAATCTGATCCTTATGGTTTTTATACGGTTCCCCTGGAGCATTTATTAGTCCCATGGAACCCATGAAAATAGGATTTGGAATAAAAATAGGCAGGGTATATCTCTGACCACTCTGTTTTCTTATGAAAAATTTCGGTATCTCCCTTGATACAATTATCACTGTAATGGGGATTGCAAAGAAGGCAATGGAATTCAGCACCACCATGGGAAAGATCATATTTGGGTAATATGTCATCGAGTAATCGATTCCAACGTATATAATAGAAAGAAGTGTGAGAAGCAGAAATATGGACTTAATGTATGAGAATCTCTTCCCGACCCGTTTCCTTGTCACCAGTATCTCATATTTACCGTTGTTGTACAAGGAAAGATTTAATTTTTCAAGCTTGCTGAAAAGAAGGGAAAATTTTTCCTGGCTGTAGGATTCAGGAATTATATGGAAAATAATCAGGGGGCCCTCGGATTCTATGGATTGGATTCTGAACTCTGTTTTCACTATCTCCGCAATCTGATCCTTTTCACTGTTACTGAAGTCTTCCGGCATTTGTTCGCATGGGAATGTAAAATTAAAGTAATTAATATTTTAGTTTGAATTCCATGCTCTTATCCCTTATGACCTTCCCGGGTTTTTCAGGAATCCTTCCATAGATCATTTTGTAAAGTTCTGAACTTTCACCCAAGCTCTTCCCCACAATTGTAATGCTTTCAGAAGACCTGATCACTGTGTTTCTGGAAGATTTCATTGCAATAGGTATTATGTCCTTCACATATGATTCAGATGATTCTATGTAGGTGAAATCAAGGTTCCCATTTGTCACATTTCTTCCGTTAGAGAAAAGAGATTCTGCCTTTTCCTTTCCGAGAAGCTTGACTTCATCCCTCAGGGCAATAAGCTCCTGGGTGTTTTTCCTCACTTTGTCCACCACATCCTCTGTTGATCTTGTTTCATCTCTTATGGCATTTATTTCTTTATGGAGATTCTGAACATATTTCAATGCCGCCGGTCCTGCTGTAAAAACGATTCTCTGTATTCCTTCCTGTATGCTTTCCGCTGAAATGATCTTTATGAAACCTATTTCCCCCGTGGATGAGAGATGCGTACCGCCACATCCCTCTGCATCGACACCATCTATTTCAACGACCCTCAGCCTGTTGGAGAGTGGAACTCCTCCTTCGAAAAGCCTGAAGCCATATTTCTCTATGGCCATGTTCCATTCAAGATTCCTCACTGTGACCTTCCTGTTCTCCAGTATCCTGGCCATGCACGCAGATTCAACCTTCTCTATGGTTTCCTGATCAAGCTTGACTGTGCAGGTAACATCGATCCTTGAGGATTCCACATTTTTCTGTGCACCTGACTGCCAGACCTCATCGCCAAACATAGATCTGAGTGTGCCGAGAAGAAGATGAGTAGCAGTGTGGTGTATCATAAGCTGTTTCCTTCTGCTACCATCAACATGGCCCATTATCCTCTTTCCCTTTTCAATATGTCCGTCCAGCACATGATATACTGTTTTTCCTGACTTGTACACCTCCCTCACTCTGTATTGCTTTGATCCAATTGAGAAATAGCCATAATCTGAAGGCTGACCCCCTCCTGCAGGATAGAATGCTGTCTGATTTGTGACTATGATATCATTTTTTGATTCCACCACAAGAGCAGTGAAATTAAGAAGAGCAGGATCATCATAGTAAAGAGTCCTGGTCTCGTAATCACTGAAGTATTCCGGTTTTTCCTTCTCAACATTTTTCTGCATCCTCTCATGCATTTCCACAACCTTCTTGTGGAAATCCGGAGGTATATCCTCTTTAATACCACGATCTGATAGGAACTTCTGGATCATGTCAGGAACGAGCCCGTATGAGTCATACAGCATGACCATGTCATCAATTCCAATCCTCCCTTTCTTCTTCATCAACCTGTCCAGTTCTTCCATGCCTCTTGAACTGGATTTCTGGTACTTTTCAAATTCCTGAGAAATGATCTTCTCAGCAAATTCATGCGGAAAACCGTCCACTATATGACTCAGGGATTTCTCCTGCATAAGGAGTATATCCATCAGTGTTCCCCTGTAGTTCAGTCGTTCCATGGCCCTGAATGAACGCCTCAGCAACATTCTCAGCAGATATCCCACCTTCACATTGCTTGGAATCACATAATCCCTGAACATGTGAATTATGGACCTTGCGTGATCCCCCAGAACATAAGCCTGCCTAATGTGATCAATATTCCCCCAGTCTATTCCATCGGTGAGTTCTCCCTTTTCCCGGAGATCAGCCTCTATCTTCAGGGGAAGTTCATCAGGATTTGAGGAGTATATCACGGTGATCTCACCAATCTGGTGCCTGTTGAGATTTCCGGTTGAGGAGTTTTCCAGGATGTGATCGATTATGTTCCCAAAAACAGAATCATAAACAGTAGGGGCCCCTGTGGTCACCCAGCTTATCCTCTCAAGCCCGTATCCCGTATCTACTATCCTCATCTCCATTCCTGAATATCTGTTGCCGTCAATCTCAGTTTCACCGTTGGGATCTTCCCTGAGATCCATGAAAACCAGTGTAGCAACTTCCAATCCTCTCACGAATACTTCAACCGCATTTCCTGCATTTCCTCCACCGGACCAAGGTTTCTCCTTGTATGTGATCTCCTTTGGATCAATGCCCATTGCCTCAGAAAAGAAGCCATGGCATCTCTCAATGGTTCCCTCCTTCCAGTATATTTCCTTATCTTTAGTGTTAAATGAATCATTGCACATCATTTCAAAGGATGTCAGATGCCTGCCTGATATTCCCACAGAATCAATATCATTCATCCTTATGGATGGCTGGGACATCACAAGGGGATTTCCCGGGGGTTTTACAAGCCCAGAAGTAACATGGGGCTGAAAATCATAGATTGATGCATTTACAAGCAGGACATCATCCCTCCACCTTGGAACCACCGGGTATGGCTTTATCAGCTTGTGATCCTTCTTGAAATAATCAAAAAATGCACTTCTCACGTCATCTATGCTCATGGGGCCCCTTCCAACAGGGTTTCCAATGAATTCATATGCGTTGCATGGCGGATCTCCACAGGTTTTTCTTTCATGATCCTGCGCCCAGAAATAACTGGAACATTTCAGGCATTTTATCCTGATGAAGCCATTGTTCCTGAAATAATCCAGATTGAATTCGGAAGTGCTTTCCTTTCCCGCCATATGAGGATATGGGACTTCATAAGATAAATTTTGTTTAACTGCCACATCGAGTTGAAAATTCCAGAAGAAGGTTATGAAATATGGTTATTCTTCATAACAATGCAGAAATGGCCCCTGTGAAAATTTCCTATATTCACTGTTTCCAGAATGGAAATATTCCTTTCCTTTCGTAAAAGTGCTTCCTGTTCCCTCATGACCGCTTCAGGGTTTCTTGATGAATCTATAGATATTGCCTTCAGCATCAGCATTGCATAATTCCATCCTGGGAATGCCTGCATATTGGTCAGAAGAATTCTGAGTTGATCTTTCTGAGAAATGTCCTGGTATATGATCTCCGGATCACGCTCAATGAAAAGAGAATAATTCTCAGGACTCCTCGCAGTTGAGAATACTGGATAAATATTCTGCCTGTCCTTTGATAGTTCAAGTAATTTTGAGAAAGGCTCCATTGAAAATTCAACTGCAAAAATCATACCCTCGCTACATATATCTGAAATGTGACTCACAGTGGTTCCTGTGGAGGCACCAAGATAAAGAACTGATGAATCCTCAAGAAATGGAAAATTTCTCAATCCGTTCCTGATTGCCGCAGAAAGTTTGCTTCTCTTTGGCTCCCATGTCCTTAAGGATTTTTTCCCAGATTTTGTGATTCTCTCCCCGTAAACTATTTTGGGATATTCCGTAACCGTGTACAGTTTTCCCTTTTCTGAAACAACTCGTCCTGATCTTATGGATATCTTATCCATCAATTCTCTCCCTGAAAAATTTCATGAATTCATCACTGTCGGATGTTATGAAAAATATGCTTGATTCCCCGACCTCTATCCTGTATTTCACTGTTGCCATTACACCCTTTGAATCATTGAAGACATACATGAAGTCCTGATCCATAAGTTCCTCCCATATTCCAGGTTCAGGCTTAATTATAACACCGATGTATGGTGGTGATGAACTGGCAACAAATGATTTGCATGGTATTGCAGTTTCCTTGCCTGAGCTGGAGGAGACTTCTATTTCCATGTCCTGTTATGTATATTCGTTTAATATATCTTATTGAGGATTTCAGATTTGTTTATGTGATGCCAACATCTAATCAAGTCTTGATGAGTTATGTTTATACATAGGATGGAGACTTTCAAATCTCAGAGTTTGCGATGAGGCAATCTAAATTCTTCTCGAATTTGAAAATGTCCGTGAACCTGAAATGACTTGCAGAAATAGTCCGGATAAGTTTGAAAATCCCCGGGAATGTTCTTTTTTTGTACATCAATCATCTTATTTGCACCAATTATGGATTTATAAAATGAGATGACTTAAAAATGCTTGAGTTCTCTAGTCATTTACCTTCTCCAATCTCCCCTCATTAATAAGCTCATCAAAGCAAAGAATGGCTAACTCAACATCAATCTTCATTTTTTCAGCATAATTCCAAGGATCAAGTGTGCCGATTTCCAGAATCAACTCTAAAATTTTCTCTTTGTGATGTTGAACCAGATCTTCTTCATAGTCTGGAACAACTATTCTATGTGTGTGGTATGAGGTAGATGCATTCCTGCTTTTTTGTAGTTCTTCAACCTGCTTTTTCAGATCATTCATTTCTTCAGAAAACTCCTTGAGCATTGAATAGAGTCCTTCAACCCTCATTTCAATTGTACTCTCTGCCTCTGCTATCCACTTTGAAAAAAGTTGATCCGATATGATATCAACTCTACTTCTGGTTGTTTCAGATTCATAATGAGAGTTATCTTCTAACCCAATAATATGCTTCTTCCAAGAGTAGGCGATGCTACCATAGTTAAACAATTTCAACACCCTATGACTTTTTCAGAATTTGAAGTATCTTATCCAAGTCTTCACTGTCATCACAGTCAATAGATAGTAATGAATCCCTACTTTCGTATGGACTTTCATACATTTTACTAATGTGCTTCGATGGTTTACCTTCTCTGAATTTTGAATACATAATGAGGCCAGCATAACGTGCTTCTGGCAATTCTGCAGATACAAGTTTCACAAATTTCGAATTTGATATTGACTCAAGACTAAAGTGTTTCACTTTAACAGCTGTTTTTTCGTATTCAAATTCTTTATCAGCCATAAAAAACAATAATGTTAATTGATTATAAATCTTTCCTGTGTATTCTCCATTTAACATATTACGAAAAACTGGTCTGATTTTGTAGCCATTTTTTCACCCGATTCTTTGGAAATGATTGTTGAATCGGTAAACGTAATTAACATAATGTTAATACAGGACGAAAGAGGTTAAAATAATGGGTACCAGAGATACATGCAGTTCATGCGGGAAAGGACTTGTTGGTGAGGGATTTTCCATTTTCGACTGCCCGGAGTGCGGCGACAGCATAATTGGAAGATGCAGATCCTGCAGAGAACATTCCACAAAATATTCCTGCGAAAAGTGTGGATACACTTCTATGTGAGGAATTCAGATGGCAGAAGTTGCAATGACTTTTTCAGTTTTACCTGAAAATTCGGAAGATGATGTGGATATTCTTGCTCAGGACATAAGAAAAGTCCTGAATGGAAAGTGCAGAGTTGTGAGCATAACCAAAAAAGAGCTTGCCTTTGGCCTTAAGAGCCTTCAGCTTGTTGTTATTGTGAAGGATGAAGGGGGACAGCAGGACATGGTGGAGGATGCTGTCAGAACCATCAAGGGAATAGGCCAGATTGATATAGAAGACTCAAGCCTGGTCTGAATGGTTCAGTTTCTGAACATTTTATTTTATTTTTCAACACTGATCCTCCTTATTATTCTCGCAGTGCAGTTTTATATTTCTATTCCAAGGAAGTACAGGAAAACCTATTCGGGGAATCCTCAGTTCAGGACTCTCGTGATGATTCCCTGCAGAGGTGTCGATTTCAGCCTTGAGGAAAATCTCCAGAGCTTGCTCCACCAGGATTATCCCAATTATGATACTGTTGCAATTGTGGATTCAGAGGATGATCCTTCAGTGGATTACCTGAAAAAACTTGGAATAAATTATTTGATCTCGGATTATGAATCAGATGGAAGCGGAAAGGTTCGGGCCCTTTCAACTGCCCTCTCCAGAATGACCGGTTATGATGCATTCGTTATTGCTGATTCAGACATCATAACAGAAAAAGACTGGCTGATAAACCTATTGAGGCCCCTGACTGACAGCGGCTACGGAATATCGACCACATTTCCTTATTTCAATCCGGAGGGTGGATTCTGGTCACACTTCAAGACTGCATGGGGCCTTGTGGGACAGGGTATGATGGAATCAGACCTGACAGTGTTTGGATGGGGCGGTTCACTTGCATTCAGGAAGGAACTTCTGGAAGACAGAGAGAGCATGGATGATTTTTCCTCGGATATTTCCGATGATATGGCTCTGACCCGGATATGCCTGAGGAAGTCCATGAAAATAGCGTATGTGAAGGAAGCCATGGTCACCATTAAATCCCCTGACAACAAGACAGTGTTCATGGAGTGGTCCCTGAGGCAGACCTCCCTCCTTATAAGCAGAAAACCTGCTGCACTGAAGCTTGGCATCCTTCTCTATGGATCAGAATGCCTCCTGATTCTTGCTTCAGTACCATATATGATATTTTTCTCCCCATTCTACGTTATTTTCCTGTTGCCCGCATTTGTCAGTGTTGTGAAAGCATATACTAGAATCAGGAAAAAGGAGCCCGTATATGTGTTAACAGGATTGATTATGCCATTTTTCTATACATGGAATCTTGCAGTGGCTTCCAGAATCAAAGAAATTTCCTGGAGAGGAAGAAACTACAGATTATAGGTTTGAAATTTCAGCCTGTTGTGCAAACTTGATGTTAATTGTTGTATTTAAAATATTAAGTTATAATCTTCATAGTGAAAGTGGATTGTTACCTTCAAACCCCCCATGTTTCTCTATTCATTAACCCGGTTAGATAAAACTAATATTGAATGTGAACTTTTCGCATGTATAAATGTTTCAGATTTTAAAGCGTTTCCATGTGTTTCAACTCATCCCATCTAATGATGCATTAAAGCGTTATCAACGAAGTGTGCACATAGTGGAATATGCGCATTGCAATTTATGAAATAAGTTGTGAAGAAATTGCTATGATATATAGATACGAATAATATATATATACATAAATTACTTAACAAAGATATGAAATTGTTTTCAATGAATAAGAAAACCAGGAACATTTTTACTGCAATTGTCGTGGTAATATTGATCGTTGCTGGATTCTCCTATATATCTTATTTTTCCAATAATTCCTCAATAAATAAATCAACAAAGATTTTTGGCCCAAAAGTTTCCATATCACTCGCAACTGGACTCAATTATAAACAGAATGCAACTGAGACTGTTCAGATCATGGGCATAAATTCCTCTTACGTGTATGCTGCAACTGGCAATGGCATGAAGATAAACCCACAAATAAACATTACAAATACATCAACTGGGCCCTATGTTATACTCTTTGAAAAATCATACAATCTTACAAATTCAAATAATAATAGAATTGTATTTTTAGGAGAAAACTTCATAAAACTTGCAAATGGGTGGAAAAAAGAGTTGCATGACTATAAAAATCAAACAGTATCCATTACTGTGGAATCACAACTTTCTATTCCAAACGGAAAGAATGTATCCATTTATACATATTATAACAATATATTGTATAACCTTGGGTCTATGAACCTAATTACTCTTTCCAATCTTTCCCCATACAGAAATTGGTTCAATAATACATCTATCAATCCTTCAAATTACTCAACTGTCAATTTTATACCATATTCTTTCAATGTAACACCATTGTTTGATCTTAGCCACCCAAACATGGTCGTTCCTCAAAACAATTCCTCGTCGCTTGCCGTTTCACAGGCATCAGAACGAATAGCTCCTAATTATCGAATAGGCCCGCCTTGCGATCCGGGAACTTATTATTCTCCGGTAAGTTACAGAACATTGTATGGGCCCATTCCACTGGAAATGGTGCACATAACAGATATATATAATGGTAGTGTGAAATATCCAGAACTCCTTTTAAGCGAAGGAATTGTAACATCTTGTGTAACTATTTCATTTAATTCTGCTCAGATTACAAAAACTACTGGAGGAACGTATTATTCCCAGATGAGCACTACTCCTTCTAAAAGTTTTACGGGGAAGTTTGTAACTGCAACTGGTAGAATCGCGACATGGGATGCGGTAGCTACCAATGCAAGTTTTGAAGGTAATCTGACGAATATTTCTCAAAGCATGGCAATGATTTATATTTCAAATGCAACGTACAGTATTGTGCATTATAATATTTACCATGTTTGGGGTTATGGTTATGAAGGTTCCTCCACCTGTCACATAGAATATGTAGGCAATGCGACTTCAGTTTCCATAGAGGCAATAAACAAGACAAACGGAAACTTTACTCTTGGGTATAAATGGATGCCTGAGGAACTGTTCTATTTTATGAAAAATTTATCATCGGGAGTGCAGCCAGTAAATCTTGGTAATTTGCAGCCTGGAGGTGAGATGCAATCAAGTAATATTTGGGCAGAATCTACCGGATATTCGAATGCTGCCAGTGTGTATTCCAAAGTTGTAAATGCAGCAGCAACCATAAGCACCTCTCTTGGAGTTGGTCTTGGAGTCATATGTCTTATGGCAGCAATGAATGGGATAGATTGGGATGCCGAGGAACCTGCTGTAGTGCTTGCAGCAACAGCTCTTGCTACTTCCATCATAGGATATGTTTCATCATTTCTTCTGGACCTCAACAGCATAAGTTATTCGGTCTCCTCAAACTTCGGAGGTGAATTATACGATCTTACCAGTTCACCTTTAGCACAGACATCCTATTCTTACCAAATTTTTGACTACCAATCCATGATTCAAACAGATTTCAGCATTAACGGTGGAACGTATTCATTCAATTCACCTTCCAATTTCCTGGTAGCAACCTAATTTTTTCAATTCTAAAATCATTTTTTTGTTTTATTTTTTTCCAAAAAGCCCGCAACATATTTATAAAACTAAGACGCATTGTCCAGTTATGCAGGGAGACAGAAAGAAACTTTTCGGAACAAACGGAATCAGGGGTATACCCAATGACGATCTCACACCCGAATTCTGCCAGGCAATTGGCAAAGCCATTGGCCATTATTTCAAGGGAACAATCTCCATAGGTTCAGACAACAGGCTGTCTGGCCCAATGATAATCAATTCCGTTGTTTCAGGGATTCTTTCCACCGGGACCAGCGTTATAATGCTTGGAATCCTCCCCACTCCTGCAGTTCAGTACTATTGCAAGATTCACAATATTCCAGGTGTTGTTATAACTGCTTCGCACAATCCTCCTGAATTCAACGGCATCAAGTGCATTGACAGTGACGGAACAGAACTGGCAAAGGAAAAGGAAAACAGGATTGAAGATATTTATTATGAAAAGAGTTCCTCTCCTGCCGGATGGAAGAATATAGGGATGGAACATCATGACAATTCTGCATTCGAACTTTATATCAATGGAATAATGAAATCTATCAATGTTGAAGCCATCAGGAAAATGAACCTGAGGGTGGCCTTTGATGCGGGCAATGGTGCATCATTCCGGACAACACCTGAGCTTCTTTCCAGGCTCGGGGCATCTGTTGTTACACTGAATGCCAACCCTGACGGACTGTTCACTTCAAGGCCATCCGAGCCTAAGCCTGAGAATATAAAGTACCTGATAGATACTGTGAAATCCGGTGGATTCCATCTTGGAGTGGCCCATGACGGTGATGCGGACAGGGCTGTATTCATAGATGAGATGGGAAACTTCATTGACGGTGACAGGACTCTTGCACTTTTTGTGAAACACCATATAAGAAAGGGAGAGAAGGTTGTCACTCCTGTCAGTTCCTCAGATTCAGTGGATAAAATATGCGAAGCTGCAGGAGCAAGGATCATAAGGACAAGGGTTGGGGCCCCCATAGTCTCAAGAACCATGATAGAGGAGAAAGCCAGGCTTGGTGGCGAGGAGAATGGTGGTATCATATACGGTGATCACCAGTACTGCAGGGATGGTGCCATGAGTCTTGGGATAATACTTAACATCATGGCGGAAACGGGGAAGAAACTTTCAGAACTTATTGCAGATCTTCCACAGTATTCCATAACAAGAAAAACACTCAGGACTGATGAAAAATTTGAATCTATCATAGAAAAAATACTGAAACATTACCCTGATTGGGACATTGACAGAACTGATGGAATCAAGATCAGGAAAGGGGACAAATGGGTACTTGCAAGGCCCTCAGGCACGGAACCAATCATAAGGATATTTGTGCAGGGAAAGAATGAGAAGGATTCTCATGAACTTATGAAGGAAGTTGAAGCAGTTCTTCAGTGAACTGCTTTTTCCTGTTTCATTTCTTTCGCTGTTTTCCTGAATCTCAAAATTGCAGTCGCATGGCCCCCGATGATGAACCATATGAGCATCACATTGATGCTTGTTATAGCAATATAGAAATTCAACGTGAAAGGATATATGAATTCCACAATGATTGCAATATTCATGAGAATGAGCCTGTCTGCCCTTCCCAGTATGCCTCCATAATTTCTTTTCAGGCCCACTGCCTGTGCCTGGGTTCCCATGTAACTGGACATGAACACACCACCAACCGCAAGCAGACCGAGAAGAATGTTTCCCTGGAGTGACAGTGCGAATCCAGTGATCAGTGCAAAATCGGAATACCTGTCGAATGTGTGATCAAGCATATCGCCATACATAGAATTTGTGCCTTTCTTTCTGGCAACAAACCCGTCCATCGCATCAAATAGAGTCGATAGAAACAGGGCCACGAATGCCAGTATGATGAAATACCATGGAATGAATCTTCCGGATATTATCAGAAACAATGCAGAGATCACAGCGAGAATGAATGAGAGCACAGTCAGGGTGTCAGGATTGAATTTCATGAAGGGGCCCACCATCCTGTCAAGGATTGGTTCTGCATTTTTCCTGTATGAATCAAGGCCCATTGAAATTACTCTCCATCTTCTTGATGAAAAACAGCGCTGCTTTTAAATTTTTCTCCATATGTTCCTCCGTTGTGTCTATTCTCAGTATCCTGGAGACGGGGATAGATTCCATGCATTGGTACAGGATATCGCCTGAAAGGATACTGTCCATGTTCTGCCCGATTTTTTCTGGAGAATATCCCCTTGCATTCAACCTTTTTTCAAGTTCATCAGGTTCGCATTCCATGTATATTACGCACCATGGGTACAGGAGATGTGAATAATGGGAGTCCATTATGATCGTTCCTTCAGTTGCCAGTTTACTGTTCATGCAGTCAATATCCACGACCTGTTCCTCTATGCATCCAAGATCCTGTGCTACGGCATTCATATCCAATATCCTGTAACCTTCTTTTGAGAGGCTTATGCACAGACTTGTCTTTCCAGTTCCCGGTACACCTGTGACCGCTATTCTCAGAAATACCCCTCCAGTTTCCATGGCATGGACAGGTGTCTCCTTGCATTCACTGGAGGTTCATATTTCCCTATGCTGATATTTCTTTCCTCCCTTGAATAGGTTGGATTGCTTCTGTGGGAACATTCCATGCATTCATACACGTTTCTGCCCAGATTCATGGTTTTCCCTCCACATACACCACAGACAGGAGGAATTCTCCGGTATATTTCCGAAACGCCCATCAGATCGATCTTCTCTAATTTTATGTTCCCCTTCCCCATGGAACCATATGCCCTGAGGATGTCGCCTGGGCGGAGATTTTCAAGTATGTTCCTGAATTCCTTGGATGGCTCGAAGGCCATAAGATTTGTATTTACACCTTTTGTGGCGAATGGAATTGACAGATGCCCACCGATCCCCCTTGAGGGCATTCCAACCACTGTTCCCTGCACAGAGTATGAGCCTGACTCTTCCATTAACCAGGGATCATGAATTATATGATCATCTGTTCCCTGGTTTGTCTCGTAAATTATGAAGTTCATATCATACTGTGGATAAATTTCTGCTATCCTCGATTGTATCTCGAGAAGAACCTCATAAGAAATGGACCTTATGCCATATACTACAGGTGTCCTCTCCCGTGGGAAAAGCGCAATGTGTCCCTGTGAATCCATGCTGTTGAATGTCTCCTCTCTTGATTCACATATTTCTCCTATGATCTGCTTATCCCTGTCGGATATCCTGTCCCCATGGGGATAGGAGTATGAAATAAGTTCATATGTTCTTCTCCCCGGCCTCCATGCTATGGAGGCAAGGCTTCCGATGATGCCCCTGCCGATTCCCCATGTTCTTAAGAAAGAGCTGTGATATCTCGCGTATTCCATTGATTCTTCAAGATCTATTTCCTTTTGAAGGGCTTTCCTGTAGAATGATTCAGGTAGCCTTTCCATGCAGAAAACAAGTGCAGGATTTGTATTTTCCTGATCCTTCGCATAATGCTTCTCCACAATATCCTCTGCAGCGGCAGTCAATTCCCCTATAAAAGAATCCTCTCCATCATTCCTTGCATTGGACATGATCCATTTACCATCGAATTTTCCAATCCTGAAGGGAGAACTGCATTTCCGTGAAAACTGGATGCTTATGGCACCATTTCCCCTTGTTTTGTATGATATGTTAGGGTTGAGCCTCACAAGCCTTGGAAACTGAACTAGAAATTCCCTGGCCTCATATGCAAGAAGAAACCCTACATAGGTTGTGCATCCTCCTTCCCTGGAATCAGTGTCATCCAAACCTACCCACATTTATTTCCCGAACCTTCTCTGCCTGAGCTGGTATGCCCTTATGGCCCTCAGAAAATCTATCTTCTTCAGGGCTGGCCAGTAGACATCTGAAAAATAAAGTTCTGAATAAGCGCTCTGCCAGAGAAGAAAGTTTGATATTCTCTCCTCACCGCTGGTCCTCAGAATGAGTTCAGGATCAGGCACTGTTCCGTCGTAGAGATATTCCCTGAATTTATCCTGTCCTATATCTTCCATTGAGATCCTTCCCTCCTTATAGTCAGATGCAATCTTCCTTATGGCATCCATTATCTCCTCCCTGCCACCGTAACCCACCGCAATGTTAAGTCTGAAATTTTCGTATGAATTTGTAAAATTTTCAAGTTCATTGATTGTTCTGACAAGCTTTTCTGGAAGAATATTGATCTTGCCGATGACTTTTACCCTGATTCTGTTGTTTATGACCCTTTTGTCTTTCATGAGATTCTTCAATGAATCGTTGATTAGGTTGAAGAGGAATTCCACTTCTTCTGGCTCCCTGTCAAAATTTTCTGTTGAAAAAGCGTAAACGGTTATTATTTTTGTGCCTATTTCCATGCTCCACTCAAGAACCTCTTCCAGCTTGTCCTTTCCCTTAACATGCCCGATGTTTGGATCGATTCCCATTTCCCTTGCATATCTTCTATTCCCATCTGTGATGATTCCTATATGATTTGGGACAGGGCCCCCTTCCTTTATCTGATCCATCATGATTTTTTCGTATATCTCACCAGTTATGACCCCAAGTTTCCTTCCAAGACTCATTCCGAAACCTTCCTGTATTCCAGACTGAACATGAACATGTTTCTTGAATATCCATGAACTATTCTCTTTACCTGGAGAACCATTCCCATGTTCTCCATTTGATTCATCACTTCACCAATCCCTTCCACAGTTTCGATGTAATATATATTGAGAATTCCATCCTGGCAAATATGCTTTATTATTGAATCCATATCCCTGTATTTCAGCATAGGGTTGTTCATGACAATCCTCTGAAATATTCCAAGTTGCCGGATAGCCCTGTAGGAATCGTCGTTGATAGATTCCACAGCCCCCTTGATCCTGTTCAGCCCTATGTTCTCCTTCATCAGTGAATATGCATCAGGGTTGATGTCACAGGATATTATATTGCATGCTGCAGATGCTGCCAGATTGATACTGAATGTTCCGATTCCGGCAAACATGTCAAATATTCTCTCTCCATCCCTTATCCTTCTTGAGAGCAGGAATCTTTCGGTGGATAACCTTGGGGAGAAATAAGCTGTCTTCACATTGACTTTGAATCTCAACCCATTTTCCCTATACATTGTTTCAGGATTGTCCTGCCCGTACAGCAGCTCCAGATCCCTGAGCCTGTGTTCACCCTTTATTCCGTTATCCAGATATATGGTTCTTATGCCAGGTTTGACTCTGACAATGAAATCTTTAATGGATTCCACCCTCCCATCATTCCTGCCATGTATTATGGCAATATCCCCTATGTGATCAAATCCACCTGCATGCCCCTTTGGAAAATTTCTCTTTGATTCTTCCCTTTCCAGGGTCACAATATCTACAGATTCATAATCTTCCCCTACAGGGATGTAGATATATGAATCGTCCCTGGTGATTGAGTAATTCATCAGCAATTCCCCACTCTCCCGCAGAGAGTCTATAATATTCTGTGCTTCATTCTTCTGAACCCTGAGGTGCTTAATCAATGGCATTTCTCTTCATGAGCTCCTTTGAATACTCTATTGTTTTTGCAGCTAGATTATCAGAAAAACCCTTTATAGAAGTAAGTTGAGGAATCGTGGCCCCTGCGATTTCCCTTATGCTCCTGAAACCGCTGTCAAAAAGTCTGCGTGCCCTCACTCTGCCGATGTTGGGTAAGGCAACAATGGAAACAATCTCCTGCTTGATTCCCTCCCTCATTCTCAGGCTCAGAATATCAAAGAATGTTGTATACTGTCTCCTGTATTTCACTGCAAGCCTCGATGCAGCGAAGCATATCCACTCTGCTGTTGCCTTCTTCCCCTCTATGTCCCCATATCCTACGTTGAATTTTCCCTCTATTTCGGATATAGGAACTTCATTCAGCCATGAGATGATTACCATTGCAGTCTTCGCGGCGTTCAGGTCATCATCATCCTCTGGCGATTCCCCTATTTCTGAAAGAAACGAATATCCTGCTTCCATATCATTCTGCGAAGCGAACAGCCTGACCATGTCTGGTGTCCTGCAGATATGGTATATGGCCTGCTCCTCCGTGAGATTTTCCCTTTCAAGAAGTTCAGTCAGTGCATATGCTGTTCTCGGATTAATGTAAAGGTTTGATGTCATTATTCCAAATTCTGTGGCCCTGAAGGAATTTCCATTCACATTGATGAAATCGTTGTCGCTGAGGAACCTGATAATGTTCTCTGACATTGCAATCAGGTCTTCCTCCCCTTTCTGCCTTGCATACAGTGTCCCCCTGAAGAATGATTCCATGCTTTCCATGTTGGGGCAAAGCCTTGTGCTGATAAGCGCGAGAATATTGAAGCCCATGTTCTTCTCAGTGCATAGGTTTGACATCACAGGCTCAACACCGTTTTCAAGGAAATCCCTGACTTTGTTCACTGCCCCCGGGCTCGTGCAGTATATGTAAGATTCACCAAATTTATCGTATTTTGGTCTTCCTGCCCTCCCTAACATCTGTTCTATTTCCATATTTGAAATATATGAAGAGTACCCATCGGAGAATCTTGTAAGATCCCTTATAATGACAGTTCTTGCAGGCAGGTTGATTCCTGCGGCGAGTGTTGGTGTTGCTGTAAGGACCTTCAGTTTTTTCTCCTTGAAATTTTCCTCTATGAATTCTCTGAGAGAGTAGTTGAGACCTGCATGGTGGAAAGCTACACCATGTTTCATGGTCTGATTGAGCATTTCGGAATACCTTGAACCGTCTTCGGAAGGTGCCTTTATGTCTGTGTTGACTTTATGACTCAGCTGTGTGGCAAGATCAGCGCTGAATTTCTCTGCCCTTTTCCTCGTGTTCAGGAACACCAGGACCTGCCCTCCCTGCTCAATGGTGTCCTCCACAACCGTCGTGATGTCGTTCTTCACCTGCCCTATTTCAACTGAATCCTCGTCCAGTATGGCACCTCTGAACAGAATATATTTTTTCAATGGAACAGGCCTGAAATCGCTCCTAACAATTTCACAATTTAGCCATTCTCCGATTTCATCGATATTCTTCAGAGTAGCAGAGAGACCGATTAACTGTATCTCTGGATTTACATGAAGTGCCGCAGTACATATAATTTCTATGGTGGGTCCCCTGGAAGAATCCCCTGTGTTATGTATCTCATCCACCACAAGCACGTTCAGATTTGTAAAGTAGTCCGGATCGTGATGCATCATGGAATCTGCCTTTTCAGATGTACACACGATAACATCATATCTTCCAATTATGTCTGTGCCAGAATCATAATCACCTGTACTTATACCCACACTGTATTTTCCCGCCATTAACTCCTTCAATTCCTGATATTTTTCGCTTACCAGAGCTTTCAATGGAGCTATGTACATGGCCTTTCCCCCCATGGAAAGGGCTCTCATGATGCCATAATATGCAATAAGAGATTTTCCTGAAGCTGTTGGAACCGAAACGATAACGCTCTTTCCAGAATCTATATACTCGATGGCCTTCTTCTGGTGATCATACAGTTTGAAATTGCTGTCACCAAAATAGGCAGATTTAATCTGCTCCAGAACATTATCAGGCATTTAAAACCAATTGAAAAACCATAATTAACACTTATGTTTTTTCTTATGTTTTGCATTATTATTTCAAGGTGGAAACCATAAATTTGTATCAACAAGTATGAAATATGAAAATTGCATGTTATCCTTATGAAATACGTAAGATATGGGAGGACTGCATCCTTTGTTTCGTCACTGGCAATGGGTGCAATGACCTTTGGAGAAAGCAACCTGTGGAAACTCAGTGGCATTGGAAAGGAAACTGCAGACAAAATGATAAAAAAGTGTGTTGACACAGGAATAAACCTCTTTGACACAGCAGACATCTATGACGCCGGCGAATCCGAGAAACTTCTGGGAGCGGTCATAAAGCCATACAGGGAACAGGTAATGATTGCAACTAAGATGAGAGGAAGAATGGGCCCGGGAATCAATCAATCCGGGCTTTCAAGACATCACATGCATATTGCGTTGAGAAACAGTATGGAGAGGCTGGAGACAGACTGGGTGGATATATACCAGTATCACGGATGGGACACATTCACTGATTTTGAAGAAATTCTCTCTACGATGGAAAGATTTGTACAGGATGGAAAAGTCCTGTATCCTGCAGTCTCAAACTTCTCTGCCTGGCAGATGTCTACCTTACAGGCCATGGCTCAGGAAAAAGGTTATGCAAGATATGAGAGCGCACAGATGAACTACAACCTCCTGAACAGAGATATTGAATATGAAATACTGCCATTCATGAAATATAGCAAAATGACTCTTCTTGCATGGAGCCCTCTTCATGGCGGATTGCTCAGTGGAAAATACAGGAAAGATGAAAAACCCAAAGAAGGTTACAGGATGTCTGACAGGGGATTTTTCTTCCCGTATTTTGATGATGGGAGAGGATGGAGAATAATTGACAGAGTTAGAAAAATAGCAGAAGATCAGGGATGCAAGCCTTCACAGGTCAGCCTCTCATGGATTGTATCAAAAGGACATGTTGCACTGATAGGAGCAAGATCCATTGAACAGCTTGAGGAAAATCTTGAAACCGTCAATGTGAATCTGAAAAGGTCCCAGATTGATTCTCTTGATAAGCTTACTGCGGGAAAGGAGATGTATCCAAACTGGATGATAGACAGACAGGGTTCTGACAAAAAGGGATTTGAAATAATTGACTGAAAACAGTCTCTTATTTCAATAAATTTCCCTTAAATTTAAAAGTTATAAAGTAATCCTGCTTCAATTTGAACAATAAAAAAATCAGCAAAAACAGCGGGGTTTTTGAACCGTTACTATTTTCCATGAAATATCTTGGCAGAAAACGAAGCACAATATATTTGATCATAGTTGCTGCCATAATAACCACTGCAACCCGACTCTATGTACCTGTTGTTATCGGAAGTATAGTCAACTCCATACAGGAAAGGAACTTCAGCGTTCTTTCGTATTTCGTCGAACTTATACTGATTCTTGCTGTTGTTTCTGCCATTGCCACATTCATCGTAAACTTCGGGGCACAGTACGCAAGCCAGCATTATGCATACAACCTGAGAAAGAAAGTTGTGAACAGCCTCACAAAGAAGGATGTTTCCTTCTTCCATGGCAGCACTTCCGGAGACCTGCTCTCCAGGACTACCATGGATATAGACGCAACCAGAAACTTCCTCATGAACACACTCTCCCAGCTAATACCGACCATAATGATGATTATTTTTGGCTTTGTATATATGCTCTACCTGAACTATGTCTTTGCCTTATTCTTCATTTCCACTATACCATTTCTGATATACATAGGAATGGTCTTCCAGAGAAAGCAAAGAATGCACTGGAGACAAATAAGAGAACTCTATGGAGAAATGAACGAAAGGCTTCAGGAAGATATTGCCGGGCAGAGAACTGTTAGAACCTATTCGCTTGAAAATTCCCAGATTGGCAGATTTCAGGATGTGACAGGCAGTTATTATGGAGAATACATGGATGTTGCCTATCTCAGGGGGTTCTACAATAACATAATGCCATTCATTATAAGCGTTGCTGCCACAGGCGTCATCATCTATGGGGGTTATGAGTCTGTGATCACCGGTGTTGAGGTGGGGAACCTTGTTGCAGCCGTGAATATATTCAACCTCATAACATTCCCAGTGAGCTTCCTTGGAAGGCTCATTGTTTTCTCGGAGAATGCCAGGGCAGGCATAGGAAGGATCAACACAATACTTTCTACAGACCATGATGAGGACCTTGTATCCACAGGCACTTTTCCAGATAGCAATGGAATACAGTTTCATGATGTTTCAGTCATTAAAGGGAATAGGGAGATATTGAAAAATGTCAACATGAATATTGAGCCCGGTTCCTTTGTTTGCATAACGGGAGAAACAGGTACCGGAAAAAGCACACTTGTCAACCTTATCACGGTGCTTGAAAAATGCACGTCAGGATATGTGAGCGTTGGCGGAGTTGATGTGAGAAATATCCCTCTTGAAACACTCAGAAAAAATGTGGCAATCGTTCCGCAGGAGATCAACATACTTTCAGGAACCATTGCAGATAACATAAGGTTCGGGAGATCAGGAATAGGAGATGAGATGGTTATCCGTGCTGCGAAGATAGCAAGAATTGATGATTTTGTATCAGGTCTTCCCGGTAAATATGAAACACTCATTGGAGAGAGAGGAATAACACTTTCAGGAGGGCAGAAACAGAGGCTTGCAATCGCAAGGGCAGTTGTTACTGAGCCTTCAATCCTGATTCTGGATGATGTTACATCCAGCGTGGATCCTGAAACAGAACTGAAAATATTCAAGGAAATAGGAAAGAACATTGAGAACATAACTGTGGTTCTTGTCTCACTCAGATACTCAGCAATGAAATATTCGGAGGAAAGATATATCCTGAAAGATAGTACCATAATGGAGCTGGATGAGATAGAGAGCATGAATCTTTTTTCTTCAGGTGAGGGTCAGTGAAGGACGATTATGAAAAAGAAGAGGAGAAATTCATCAATACCCTTGGGGCAACGGCATCTCTGAAAAGATTGATCAAAGATGTTGCGAAGGAAAGAAAGAGCTTTGCAACAGTGGTTATTGCCGTGGTGACCACAGCCACAGCTCTTGCTTTCTATCCCCTGGCCATAGGTTATGCAGTGAATTCCATGGCAAACAGGGATATGTACGGAGTCATATTCTATGGTCTGGTATTCCTTTTGCTGTATCTTATCCAGATGATAGCAAACAGGTTCAGGGTAATTCATACCACAAAGATATCCCAGCTTGCAGTGAAGGGGTTGAGAGACAGATCCTTCACCAGCATTCACAGTGTCCCCATATCCTTCTTCACCGTTGTCAAATCTGGATTCCTCATAAGCAGGATTACAAATGATGCTGAAACCATAGGAGATTTCCTCACATTCCAGATTCCGCAGGTCATATCAGGCTTCTCTGCAGTTATCCTCTCCATAGTGATCATGCTATATCTTGATCCCACACTTACGCTCTATGCACTTATCATACTTCCTGTGCTTTCCATATTCACCCTCTCCCTTCAGGGAAAGGTCAGGGAAAATTACCTGAAGACAAGGAAAACAATTGCTGCAATCACGGGAAACCTTGCGGAGAACATTAACTCCATCAGGAGCATCAAGGCGTTCAATGTGGAGACTTATGTAAACAGCAAGTTTGACTCTCTCAACACGGAAAATCTTGATGCAAACATCAGGGCATCGAGGCTCTCCTCTGCCTATGGTGCAGTCATAAGGGTGCTGGAATTTATAGGGATATCCATTGTTATTTATGAAGGAGTCATAGAACTCCAGATTGGACTCATAACCATAGGAACACTTGTTTCATTCATATTCTATGTTCAGGAATTCTTTGATCCGGTTACACAATTATCACAACTTTACAACGCTTACCAGTCATCCATAGTTGGCGCAGGAAGGATATATGGAATTATAGACAGCCCAAAGGAGATCATTCCGGAAGGCTCCGTTCCAGTGGATACTTTCGAAACTGCACTTGAACTCAGGAATGTCACCTTCAGCTATGGAGAAGACACTGCACTGAATGATGTGAACCTCACCATCTCAAACAAAGAGAAGGTAGGAATAGTGGGCCACACAGGTGCAGGAAAAACTACTCTTTCAAACCTGATGCTGAAACTATACCTGCCTGAAAAAGGAGAAATACTCCTTGATACAAACGACACAAGGAACATTCTCACAAGCAGGTACAGAGACATAATTATACCTGTGCTACAGGAACCTTTCCTTTTCAGGGGAACACTTTATGAAAATATAAGGATAGCCAAAAAAGATGCATCAAACGAAGAAATAGAAAAACTTGCACTGGAATTTGGACTGGAAAGGATATTTTCAAGGCTTCCAGATGGGTTGAATACAGATGCTGGAGAGCTTGGAAGAAATCTCTCGGAGGGACAGAAACAGGCCATAGCCATACTCAGGGCAATCATAAGAGCGCCACAGGTACTCATCATGGATGAACCCACGTCAAATATAGATCCGTTCTCCGAGAAAGATATATTTGCCAGCCTTGAAAAATTCTCAGAGAACAGAACTCTGATTCTGATCACACACAGATTCTCAATGATTTCTCTGGTGGACAGGATCGTGGTGGTTGATCAGGGAAAAATAATAGAAAATGGAGATTTTGAGACACTCATGAAAAAGAAGGGCATGTTCTACAGCATGTACAATATAGTTAATGCAAATGATAACTGGTCAGTCTGATATGCTCATCCTTTTCCTGCATCCAGTTTCACGAACTGGAAGAACCTTATATAGTCATTATATTAATATAATAATATTACTATTGTGTGTTGAATCTGTGAAATTGAATAGGTCCTGAGCAATTCGGATTTAAAGATGAGAAAATAAGCAGGGCCAATTAGATGTGATGAAAGAGATGATAAGTATTTTCCTGAAGCATAGCGAGGAAACAAAGAGTTGATAGCGTGGTTCCTCAAAGACATCATAGAAGAACAAGAATGGGATGATAAAATTTCAGTTTTGACATGTCTCATTCCTTAATCATGCTTCCAGATCTCCAAGCCAGAAGGTTAAAAGTCTCCTTCCAGTCAGCATGCCTTATTATTGCGGATGGTACAGAGAATAAACCATGTCAAGTCACTTCATCATTAATTATTCGGTGTTGTTAGATTGTATTCCATTAACACCCACCATGATTGATCCAGATGGAATTGTTGTGATGTGAAGTGAAATATTCCAAGAGATAGTGTTATTGTGAATGTTATATTCTCATAGAATGTGAAATTTCCAGGATTTATCATTTTACTGATGTTTGAAGCATTACAACAGAAATAATGATTCTTTTTTATGAATAAAGATAACGCCTGAGAGCTTGGACAGGATAATATTCTGAAAGTTGCATTCGGGCCAAAGCTATCATTCTTGTTTGTTCCCCCTTTAAACAATGGCTGAGAAATGGAAATTGAAGTGTTGACTATGGAAACTACAGGATTTGAATAAGGAAAATTCAACTTTGTATAATTCGTTAAGCAAATCATACTTGAAAAAGGACCACCCGCTATGTTTATAATGTTCGCAGAATCCGAAAGGTTAACATATTGTGTAGACGGAAAAAGATATGCATGATATCCCAAAGAAATCTCGTTGCCAAGAAAAGTATAGTTAGAGATATTTTGTATGAAGAACATACCCTGACCCTGAGGGGGAATATAAGTCCAAATTTCTCCACTAATTCCGCTTGGTTCTGTCGCAGTTTCATAAGATGCAACTGAAACAAGCAGCACCATTGATATAACAAATACTGACACAATTTTTTTTTATTTATTCATTTTTATCACCCTTCAAGTGGTATATACAGTTGTAATGATGTTGCTACTGTATAAGATGGGCCAGTATATGAGTAATATCCAGACCATCCGTACAACCCGGTTGATACCCAAGTTGCATTCACATAATCACTGGCACCAAATTCATGTGCGACAGGAACAATTGTTTCGCTTGTTGTGTATGTGTAATAATTAAGAGCATGGTTGAATGGCTGTCCAACATTTGGAATAATTGGCTCCTTGGTTTTTAATAGAAAATATTCCATCAGTGAAGGACTGCTCTTTCCATTGTTGGGAATTTGGTAAACTTCAATGTTACCAGGACGTGTCAGATTTCCACCACGAATTATTTTTCCTTCTAGATTTGATGATTGACCATAACTTATGTTCGGTCCCAGCATAATGTTGGACCATACAAATCCGTCAGGTTTTGTTATTTGATTCTGGAATGCAACCGGGTATAATCCACCCAATATCAATGCACGTGGAATTGTATTCGGTTCTAAATACGGTCGATTATCTATGACCGCATATATGGATTCTTCTGCTAGAAGTGCGGTTTCATTGGTGGTTCCGTTTTGTTTTTGATAATTCTGATTTGCTGCAAAGCACGGATAAACGTATCCTCCTTTTCCCCATCCATACTGGCTTCCTGTGTTATTAAAGTATTGGTTATAGCTGAAAACTCCATATTTGAAACTGTTAGCGGATGAATTATCATATGGCGAGAAAAAGAAAGAAGAAAGTCCAAAACGAATTGAAGAGGAAGTTGAATGATTTTGGTTCGTTGGTCCATTGCTCACAGTCGTTCCTAAGGTGCCTAAGTAAACTCCCTCTGAATTATAAAGCATGTTTTGGGAATAACTGTCTGCTATGCATGGGATACCACTATAAATTTGGTTTACTGGCCTGGAATACACATCAAAACTGTGTCTGTAGTATGTTGTCGCTGTACCAGTATTAGTGGCAAGTTGAACGAGGAAACCGCCATAAACACCTGGCTGTGTTGTCCAAGTGAAAGATACATTACCATTTCCGCTGACGTCTTGATTACGATAAATTAGATACTCAACTACCCCATTTGAGCTAAGTGCGTATACCGATATTCCCAAAGGCACTGCATCAGTGGATGGCCCATGAGAAATCAAATCGGGTGATGCTGTGGGATTGGAGTTCTGTGCATATGTGTTCACATTCCCATTTCCCATATCTGCATTTTGGTACGGTATATCAAATTTCAAATAACTTATAGTCGCTGGAAGCATGAAATTTGTATAACATATATTTCCATTATCTGATGCATTATTGATGGCATCTGATAAATTATTATAATCTTTTGAGCCTAACCCCATATAACTGACTGCTACATGTCCTAATGATGGTTGAGGCCCAGTAAATGCTATGTATTTTTTTTGTATCCCATTATTTACTGTAACTGAACCACCTAATGGAGAAATCGTGTAACCATTCATTTTTCCAATACTGTATGAATAGGTTCCGTCATATTCACTGAAAGTTATGCTGTTCGAAGATGAGGATACTGTATTCCCAGATAAAGTGACATTCCATGAAGTTCCTGATGGAAGTCCACATTCGGTGAAAGTGACAGCATACATTGAATTTTGAGTATAAGCCACTGCAATGGCCTGTGAAGTGCCAGATGCTGAAACAGTTCCACTTTCTGGAGAAACTGAATAATGATCTACTGATCCAATGCTGTAGTAATATTTCCCACTTGTTTCACTGAAGGTTATGCTGTTTGAAGTGGCAGACTGGAGTACTCCGTCAAGTGTTGCTGACCATGGTGTCCCTGATGGAAGGCCAGATTCCCTGAATGTAATGTTACTTCTAAGTCCAGAACCAATAGGCCCAATTGGGCCACTGGTTCTGTATGTATTGTAATATATCATGGGATCTATTGTGTATGATTCGTTGTGGTAAAGCGTTCCTGAATAAAATGGGAGGATTATCTGGTCACCTGATGAGGTTTTACTGACAATTCCTGAATGGAATATGGAATCTTCAGACTGCCAGTTTATGGCAATGTTACCCACTGACACATTCCAGTCATTGGATGGGATGATGCCCGTTCCGGAAGAGATGAACTGGTATGACGGATAGAATCCATTAACAGACATGGTGCTGTTCATGCCCATCCCAAGGGAGAATGCACCAATATAACTTCCTGTTACATTGAGGTTCTTCATCACAACTGTTGCATCTATCCCATTATTGTAGAAAGAGAATATCTCTGCTATCCTCACATAATGATTCCACCTGATCATCACTGCTGAATCCTGATAAAGTGATACAACCCTTTTTGATGAATAATGGTTGAACGTCTCCTCAATCATAGGGCTGCTTTTTCCGCCTGTTCCAAATGAGGATAACATGATTGGTGAGGCAATGGGCCCCGGGGAATAGTTTGGATTCAGTTCAAGCATATTCCATGATACTGGGAACAGGTTGCCGTTGAACCCTATGAATATGTTTGATCCCACAAATTTCACCATCTCATTGTGGTATGTATACGTTTTATCTGTAACAGCAGAATTTTGTTCCGGAATATGCTGAATTAAGGGTATTACCATTAATGAACAGATTACCATAACAAGAACAACTTTAAGCGATTTGAATTTGTCTTCGTTTCCTCTCTCTCTTTCTAGAAACATTGAATCCATTAAAAAATCGAAAATGCATGAACTAATGATAAATAAAATGTATGACTTGTGCAGATAGTCATGGGAACCAGTACATGATCACTTTGTGCCTGAAACATACAGATTCGCCATGGCATCCTCAATGGATGTGTACTTTGCCCTGTATCCCAGCTCTTCCATCCGTTCACTCCTGATTACCTGACTTCCTGTCACAAGATCTGATGCTTTTCCGAACAGTGATCTGACGACGAAAGCAGGAATCGGGAATCTTGATCCCTTTCCCATGGCTTTTCCAATGGCTCTCGAGAATTCTCTTGATGACACACATCCGGCAACGGAGTTCACAGGCCCTGAAAATTCCGGATTTGACATTGCCCTGATTATGATCCCAACCTGATCGTCTATGTGAACCCATGGAAACATCTGAGTTCCGGGGGAGATATAACCACCAAGGCCCTTCCTGAAGTATGGTTCCAGTGATCCAAGGGCCCCTTCGGATCTCTTAAGCACCAGGGAAGTCCTGATGAGTACAGTCCTTATTCCGCTTTCCTGTGCCCTGAGGGCCTCCTTCTCCCACCTTTCCACAAGATCAGCCCAGTAGTCCTTCCCTGCTGATGATGACTCAGAAGCAACAACATTTCCCTTATAACCGTAGAATCCCGCAGCGGAACCATTGATAAAAACTCTGGGCTTTTCTGAGCATTTCGTGATTGCGTCCACAATATGCCTTGTTCCCATAATCCTGCTGTCATTTACTTCTTTCTCGTAATTTCCCTTCCATCTCTCAAATATGGGAGCACCTGAAAGATTTACGACAGCATCCGCACCTTCACAGAACTTACTCAACTGTTCTGTGTCTTCCTGATCCCATCTGCAGAATTCTGAAGCATAGGGTACTGATTTCCTTGCCCTATCCACATCCCTTGTTACAACAGCTATATTTCTGCCTGCTTCATGAAGTGCTTTTGAAAGTGAATTCCCTATGGAACCTGTGGCCCCAGAAATGATAACCCGTCCTGTCACATATGTATAATTCACTCAACATTAATATAATTTCTAAAATAAACTCTGATGTTCACAAGACTTATCTATTAACTGGCAATCACAACATGTGAAGTATAATCCTGCCTCATTCTGGGGAAAAGTGGTGTCAGATGCAATGAGAGAAGAAAAAATTGTTATTGACAGGATAGATATAAATGGAGAGGAAGTCCCTCATCCATCACTTTCCGGAATGTTCCAGAGATCAGTAGGCGAACTGAAGGGTCAGGTTTCTGACTGGAGAAGGGGCATAGACGGCAGGGACGAAAGTGTACATGTGGTGGAATTCAGGGACAAATATGAAATCCATCTGGATCATTATGATCCTTATAAGAAACCGGTTCATCACCTGCTTTTTGACAGCCCCAAATATGGTGCCCTTACTGCGATTGCAGTTTCTTTCATTGCCATTTCACTTTTCAGGAAATTATCAGGAAGATAGATTTTCAGTCAAGGATATCTTCATTCTCCTCTATTTCCCTGAAGATATTCTCGTACTTTACCTTGAGTTCCTCTTCCACTTTTACAGCCTTTGAGAGCCGGTCAATCTCCTCCTTCTTGAGTTTCCAAAGATTTACCCTCCAGATCTTCCCCTTTGGAAGCGTCAGTTCTTCCCTCTGTGTTTTCAGGAAACCACTCTCCTCCAGATCATAGAATGCATCTCTTTCCGGGGAAGAGAGAACATTGTCCAGAACGTAATCCTCATAACCAAAAAATGCAAGGATGAAATCGCAAAGGGCAATTACATCAACATGACTCACTCCTCTGGCCCCATATACATTTTGAAGAGCCCGAATAAGGATACTTCGCTTGAGGACTCCCATGACAATCAGCGCATTATGCATTATTGTTTATTAAATTTCCCTTTTCCGCTAAACCGTATATAAATGTGAATGCAAGGCAGATTCTATATATGAAAAATATGATATCAATTTCTCTATATCCGTGAGAATGCTTATCACGAATTACCTGATGGCAAGTTCTGTCTTGCCTTTTCACCCATGACCCTGATGAGTTCTATGATTCCCGGATCATCAAGCCCCGTTATATCTCCAGGATTCTCTCCCATGAATGCGCTTTTCACGATTCTTCTCATTATCTTTCCATTTCTTGTTTTTGGAAGGGTACCTATATGGATCACATGCTTTGGAGAGAAAGATTTGCCTATGCTGTTCTCAACCTCTTTCCTGATCTGTGTTTCAATGCCTTCTATTCCAGTATAAAATACCACTATGACTTCTCCCTTTACCTGATCAGGAATGCCGATGGCAGCAGATTCTATAACACCTTCAACCCTGTCTGCAACTCCCTCCACTTCTGCAGGCCCTATCCTCTTTCCTGCTGTTTTAATAACATCATCGGATCTCCCGTACAGGTAGAAATATCCGTCCCTGTCCATGAGGGCCCAGTCCCCATGGAACCATGTTCCGGGAAA
Source organism: Thermoplasmata archaeon (assembly GCA_021816965.1). Classification (GTDB taxonomy): domain Archaea; phylum Thermoplasmatota; class Thermoplasmata; order Thermoplasmatales; family Thermoplasmataceae; genus Cuniculiplasma. Next base: position 50,082 of record JAKAWU010000002.1, read on the forward strand.
CCTTGACCAGTAAGTGCTGATGTATTTTTCGTGGTCTCCCCATATCCCTCTTGTCATTGATGGAAGATGCTCCTTTGCACAGAGATACCCAACCTGATCATAAATGTCATTCCCATCGTTGTCCTTCACTGTTATTCCCATTCCCAGCCCCCTGTAAAGGCAGGCAACCTTCAGTGGCGTTACCGGTGTCGATGCAAGAAAACATCCGATTATGTCAGTGCCTCCTGATACGTTGCATATGGGAATCTTCCCTTCCCCAAGAACATTGAACAGGTAAAGCCATGATTCCGGATCCCATGGCTCACCTGTTGACGCAAAGGCTTTTATTCCCTTGAAGGGCCTCCTGATGCCGTGTGCTTTCATGGTTCTCACAAAAGTTGGTGACAGCCCAAGGATAGTTATGCCATTTCTCTCCACCATGTCCCATACCCTTTCATCATTGGGAAAGTCCACTGCGCCACTGTACAGGAAGAGTGATCCTCCAATTGAATGTGCACCCATTATCTCCCAGGGGCCCATCATCCATCCCAGATCGGTTATCCAGAAAATGGTATCACTTTTCTTGAAATCCGTGTAATAATGCACCTCCTTAACAATATTTATGAATGAGCCACCATGCACATGTACAGTGCCCTTTGGCTTGCCAGTGGTTCCTGAAGTATAGAGCATTATGGCAGGATCTTCCGAGGAGGATTTCACCGAGTGGGTATACTTTCCATCTGCCATGAGCTTTCTGAAATCCATATCATTCCCGATGTCATTTCCAAGTGTTATGAGATTTATTCCATTTATATCCCTTATGAGAGATGCCATGGGAATCTCCTTCCCCTTTCTTTTGTAAGATTCCACAGTCATTACATACTTTATTCCTGAATCTTTGATTCTTATTTCCACGGATTCTTTTCCATATCCTGAAAACATGGGTACTGCAATGGCATTGATCCTCATTATGGCATACATACCAATTATGGCTTCTGGAATCATAGGCATGTATATTCCCACCCTGTCCCCATTCTTTATACCAAGATCTGTGAGTGAACCTGCAAATTTGCCCACCTTCTGATCCATCTCACTGTATGTCATGGATCCTATTGTTCCATGCTCATCCTCCCATTTCATCGCGAGGGTTTGATCATTTTTGTGCCTCTCAACACAGTTGTATGCAATGTTTATCTTCCCACCAATGTACCAGGTGGTATTTTCCTTCCCCTTTCCTGTATCTGTAATCCTGGTGAAGTTCTCGAAAAAATCTATTCCGAGATGCCCAACAAGTCTTTCATAGAATTCCCCCATATGGGCATCTGCGTAATCATAAAGTTCCTGAATGCTATTTTTTCCCATAAATTTCCTTAATGATTCAAGATTGCTCTTTGCTACAGTTTCTGGTGATGGCTTATATACTGTATCCCTGGAATATTCCATACAGGAAGAGAATAAAACCAGATTTAACTCTTTCCACGCTATTTATCCGGTTGTCTAGGTTGAATCATAACATGAATATGTAATATTTCTATACAGTGAAGACCTATGGCATCATTGAACGGGAGCATATATGAAAGAGAACTGGTCGCACTTCTTTCAGGAAACAGAAAAGTTGTGGATAAAATATCTAAAAAACTGGACTTCATTTCCCGTGAATCGTACAGGCATATGGAACAGAACCCATTCTATGTCACCAGGGCAGCAGGATCAAAGGGTGCAGATATAGTTGCTGCAAGGTATGATGTAACTTTTGTAATAGAGGTAAAAAGTTCCCTGAATCAAGTTCTCACTTTCTCCTCATCTTCAGGAAAGAATCAGGAACAGGCAGAGAGAGTCGGAGAAAGATGTAGCAAATCTGGTCTTTTCCTTACGTACGCATACAGGATGAAGAATGCTAATGGAGATCCCTGGATGATGTTCAGGGTTCCTGGGAATCCAAAAGGAAATGCCAGAAGATTGTACAGTATTCTACCTGAAATTGAGATAACAAAAAATAACAATTATGTGATGAAGTGGGAAAAAGGGTTGCCACTTCACTCGCTCATGCAGTACCTGAAAGATTCAGAGTGACTGTTTTATTCCTTTTTCGAATGCATCCATGCCTTCATCGATCTGGCTGTCTGTGATGATCAGAGGAGGTATGAGCCTTATGGAGCTTTCACCTGTTCCAAGCACTATTATTCCATTCTGGAATGCCTTGTATTCCAGTGTGTCCCTGAATTTTGTGAATGGCTCCCTGGTTTTTCTGTCCTTTACGAAGTCCAATGCCTGCATTAGGCCTATTCCCCTTACATCACCTATGACATCATATTTTTCCTGGAGTTCCTCGAGCCTCTTCCTCATGTGGTGGCCCCTCTTTTCGGCATTCTGCACTGCATTCTCCTTCTTCATTGCCTCGATTGTTGCTGTACATGAAACTGATGCAAGAACATTTCCTCCATAGGTGTTTGAGTGAAGCCCCTGTTCAGGGAAGTCAAGGTCTGCTTTGAAAACAGTTGCTCCCATGGGTATTCCGTTTGCAATTGCCTTTGCAAGGGACATGACATCAGGCTCAACGCCAAAGTGCTCAGAAGCAAACCATTTTCCTGTTCTCCCAAAACCAGATTGAACCTCATCCATTATGAGAAGCATATCATTGTCATGTGCAAGCTTGATGAGCCTCTTATGGAAATTTTTAGGAGGAACCACGTATCCACCTTCCCCCTGTATGGGTTCCACAAGTATGGCTGCGATGTTTTCCTTGGGGGCGTACATCTTCAGTGTGTATTTCTCTATAAAGTCAATGGCTGCGTTCTCAAGATCTTCCGGATTCTCGTAGCCATCTATTCCGAATGGGTTTCTGTAAGGGTTCGGGAAAGGTACATGCTCTACGCCTGGCATGCTGGGAAACAGCCCTTTTTTCTGTATTCCCTTGGATGCGGTAAATGAAAGTGCACCCTGTGATCTTCCATGAAATCCTCCAATGAATGCTATGAATCCCTGTTTCTTCTTGTTTATTTTTGCAACTTTTATGGCAGCCTCGTTGCTCTCTGTTCCGCTGTTCGTGAAGAAGACTTTCTTATCAAATTTTCCTGGCACTATGGACTCTATTGCCTTCGCTGCATCTACCTGTTCCCTGTAATAGAAGTCAGTCCCTGCAAAATGCCAGAGTTTCCATATCTGTTCCTGAACCTTCTCTGTTATGTATGGATGGATGTGTCCCATGTTGTTAACGCTGATTCCTGCTGCAAAATCAATGAAAACATTATCATCCACGTCTTCGATGTAAACTCCTTTTCCCCTTCTTGCAACCACTGGCAGAGATTTTGTACTTGTGGCAAGATATTTTGTATCCTCATCCACAATCACTCTTGCGTTGGGCCCCGGAGGTATGGTTTTAATATTTACCTTCATTTCAAAATCTTCTTTAGTACTTTCCTGCAAAAAATCACCATATAGTCATATTGTGGGTTTATATATAGATTTTTGAATGAAAATCGGAAGAAAAATACGAATTTCGCACATATATTTTTAATATTATCCGGGCATAGAGAGATAATGGCATCCAATGGGGAAAACACATTCCTGTTAGAATTTTATCGTGACGAGATCACAGATCAGGAATTTTACAGGAGACTTTCTAGAATAATGCGCAGCGAGAAAGCAAAGGATGATCTGATAAGATTATCGGAAATTGAGAGCAGGCATGCAAATTTCTGGAAATCAAAACTTGAAAAGAATGGAGTCAGTGTGGATCATATAAAATACAGGAAATTTAGCGTCCTAATCCACCTTTTCCTTTATAGATTCCTCAGAATTAACCTCACTGTGAACCTGCTTGAGAAGGGTGAAGTTGACAGTATTCTGAGATACAGAAACTTCCTAAAGAAAACAACTGACAGCGATACAATATCCGGCCTGAATAAGATCATTGAGGATGAGATAAGCCATGAGAAACTGTTCGATGACATGAGTCCTTCAAAGGAAACGTCCCTTGAAAATATACGTTCTTTCATATATGGTGTGAGCGATGGTGTGGTTGAGGTTCTTGCTGCAATGGCAGGACTGTATGGAATATTATCCAGCAATTTTCTTGTGGCCCTTGGAGGTTTCGTGGTTGCTATCGGTGGAACAATCAGCATGAGTTTAGGGGCATATCTCTCAAGATCGTCTGAGAGTGATTTCCGTATTGGTGAAATAAAGAGGAGGGTTGTGATCGAGGATCGCATTGAAGACCAAAAGCAGAAACAGATAAAACATGAAAATACAAAGTCAAAAGAGTCTGCTTTTAACACCGGGATATCTTACCTTTTTGGATCTGCATTCCCAATAATACCATTTCTCTTTCCTCTTGGCATATATTCCCTAATCATTGCAATCATACTTGTGGTTATTGTTCAGGCAGTGAGCAATGGAATTGTGGCAGTTGCACTGAACACCCCAATACTGAGATCTGCAACTAGAGCTGCTGTTCTATCACTAGCTGCTGCAATAATCACATATGTGGTGGGAGTAATGTTCCATACATACTTCAACATCACACTGGTTTAATTGTGAAATTTCCTGCAACAATTGGCTCCCTCATTAATATGAGGAAATTTTCTATATTTTTCACATAAACCGGATAGGAAAGAATTTCATCACAGATACAACATCCATTATCAAAAGCAGTCCCAAAACTGGCTGATTGGAACAAACACCATAGACTGACCAGTTGCAAAACCGAAAGGTAATTAAAAGAATATTGATCTATTTACATGCTAATTTGGTCTCAGCCCAGAGAGCATGTTCATTCGTAGATTGAATTTATATATTTGTTATAAGTTATCCAATCCTCAATTACAATTATTTTGTGACCAACTGATTTAAGCCAAGATGCAAATTTTTTTCCTTTGTCTCCAAAGTGTCCTAAAATGTTGCCATATGAAACATAATTTGAAACCTTCAGATCGACTTATCAATTCAAAGTGAGTGATCTCATGATTGATAAGGACCTAAATGCAGCAATAAAAATACAAATCATTGGCGGGATAAAGGTGTGGAAAGTGATTTCCAATTGATATCTGGTGAAAGTGCTAAAGATGCGAAACTCTCAAAGGTGGGCCTACAAGTTGTCATTCTATGAAGAAGGAACTTCCAATTCCTTTCAGGGTGGAGAGGATGATAGGAAAAGGCTGAATTGCCATTCATAAGATAGGAGATTAAAAAGGTGTGAATACACATTATATTTTAAATTTATTTTACATGTAAAAAATTTTATGAACATGAAAATAATTCTGATCAGTGATTCATAATGACGAGATTCGTGCTTATTTCTGACAGTACGCTCAGCTATGAATATCGTAATTTCCCACTTTTGGAATTTTTGCCTTGTGCTCCCGGGGCTGCGATCCCAGAAAGCATATACAAATTCCTCAAGGGCCCTCCCCCTCCATCCAAACCAAATGGGGAAGCAAAATTCGCACCTTACTCCATAAGAAAACTTGAGGCGGCGCTTCTTTCCAAATTCCCCCGGAATCAGATTGCGGTTGCACATGAAGATTATCTTGAAAATTTCATTAAAGACGATACCGAGATCATAGGGGTTTCCACCATGGATCCACTGGGCATAGGCCCCACTACCATGTCATATTATGCACTTCTCGGCGGAAACCTTGATGCTTGGGTCCGGAGGGACTGGGACATTCTAATGAAAAGAATCAACCTGGCAAGAAAGGGCAAGAAAGCAAAACTGCTCATAGGCGGCCCCGGTGTCTGGGAGTTCACTATCCTGAGGGATGAGATTGACAAATACAACTTTGATTATATTTTCCAGGGAGAAGCAGATGACATCATATCCCTGCTTTTTGAGCAGATATCCCAGAATTCCATAGACAAAAACCTGTTCAGGGAAGGCTACATTTCCTATGATAGCAATTTCAGGAGGATACAAAAGCATGATCCACTGTTCCTTTCCAGAGGTTTCTCGAAGGGATCCTATCCAAAAATGGAAGAGATTCCTCTTATAGTTGAACCATCCGTGAAGGGAATGGTGGAGATCATGAGGGGGTGCGGTGTTGGATGTGACTTCTGTGAAGTGACCCTGAGGCCACTCAGATATGAGACATTTGAAAACATTGTGAAGGAGATCGAAGTGAACAGAAACGCTGGAATGACAAATTCCTGGCTACATTCAGATGAGGTATTCGGTTTCAGGCATGGGAACATGTTCGCTCCAAATGAAGATGCACTTGCAGAGCTTTTCAGCACCGTTATGGGAATAAAGGGCATACAAACATCAAATCCAACTCATGGAAGAATATCAATTCCTGCTGGATTTCCTGATATGATGGAAAAGCTTTCACGCATATTGAAATCGGGCCCAGATAACTGGATAGGAATTCAGACAGGAGTCGAAACAGGAAGTGATGAACTTGCTAAAAAACATATGCCTAATAAGACACTTCCACTCAGGATCGGACCGGATGGAAGCTGGCAGGATATAGTTTGGGAAGGAGTTTCTGTTGAGACTAGGAATTACTGGAGACCGGCTTTCACGCTGCAGGTGGGGCAGGCAGAGGAGACACCTGATGATAACTGGAAAACCATTGAAATGATTAACAGGTTGAGCAATTCATACGTGGATGGGAGGCCCTTTGAATTCACCGTTACACCTCTCGTGAATGTTCCTCTTGGAAGGATCAAGTCGAGAGATCTGAACACAAACATGCTCACCCCGGATATGATGGCAGTATATTATGCAGCGTATCGTCATCTTGCAAAGATGGCCCTGAGAGATGGATTCAGGGATACTCAGGGAAATTTCCTCTCAAGGGTTGGAACAGGAACAATAATCTCGACAGGTGGTTATCTGATGATGAAATTCATCGAGAAGAAAGCCATGAAGATGGGAGTGGATCTGGAAAAAGTAAAAAGATACGGCGTTGAGAACAATGACAGGATAGGCACTCTCTCCGCACTTTCAAGAGCATGAGCATCAGTACCCATTTTCCTGCCATATTTTTAATATCCATTATTGATAGGTAAACAGGTGCGTAATTGAAGGAGATATTCTCCATCGGTGAAGAGACAACAGAATATAATGTGGGAAATGGTATTGCAGGAATGGCAATTTCTAAAATGGAAAAAACTGTCTATATCACTTCTTCAACAATAACGAACAGATTCTCTAAGATTCTGGATCTTCCAGATGAAAGAACAATAATGGTCGAGGATGGTGAGAATGCCAAATCGTTTGAAACTTATGAGAGTATTATTTCAACACTCCTTGGCATGGATATCCAGAGAGACCACACACTCTGCTATATAGGGGGAGGAACCTTAGGAGATATTTCAGGTTTCGTTGCTTCAACATACATGAGAGGCATAGAACTTGTTGCTATTCCTACCACATTGCTTTCCATGATAGATAGTTCCATTGGAGGAAAAAATGGGATAAATGTTTCGGGAAAAAAGAACATGGCTGGAACTTTCAGGAATCCACACACCATCTTCGCCGATACTATGTTCATTGAAAATCAGAAAGATCTGGTAAAAAATGGCCTTCCCGAGGCAATTAAACACGGAATGATACTTAAGGCAAAACTCATAGAGAAACTGGAAAAATTCAGCATGGATCGGTTGATGCATTCTGCCAATCTGGAAGAATTTATCCTGGAAAACGCAAGAATAAAATCAGATGTGTGCAACACCGATCCTTTTGATATGAAGAGGTTCAGGAATATTTTGAATTTCGGGCATACTGTGGGACATGGGATTGAAGCAGCTTCTGGATGGCTTGTTAGCCATGGTGAGGCAGTAATGTCTGGAATGATTTTGGAGGCCTTGGCAACTCAAAACATGGGCCTTACTGACCCTGAAGTGCCGCAAAGGCTCTTGAATCTATCGAAGAGATATGGAATAGATATTGAGAGAACAAAGAATTTTTATGAAAAAATCATAGAATATATCAAATTCGACAAAAAGGTGAGCGGAAACAGAATATTTCTCCCTGTAATCAGGGATGTAGGAGTTTCAGAGGTGAAGGAGATGGATTTAAAAAAGTTCATGGATGCGCTGGAAAGCATCCTGGAGGATTGAATGCTTCTGGGTCTAATCGGGAATCCTGTCAGCATGTCATGGAGCGATATGCTGTTCAACACCATATTCAGGCTCGAAGATTCTGGCAATCTTTATCTTGCTGCAAATGTGGCCCCTGAATCAGTTCCATCTCTTCTGAACATAAAACTGTGCCCCTTTGATGCATTCAACGTGACTGCCCCATATAAAGAAACAGTTCTCTTGAACATACCAGACAGGATGCCTGCAGTGTGGAAAATTGGTTCCACTAACCTTGTAGTGAGGAATAAGGAAAGCTTCATGGCCCATAACACAGACTATTACGGATTTCTTAAAACACTTATAAAGAATGATGTCTCTATAGATGGAAAGGACGTGGCCATCTGCGGAACCGGTGGGGTAGCCAGGACAGTTCTATATTCGATCCTGACAGAATTTTCTCCTGAAAGTGTCCATATTCTTTCCAGGAATCCGGCATCTGCTGTAAAGAGATTTTCGGGCACATCCATGTTCTCAAGCATTAAGGTTGGGGGATATGATGAAAAAAATGACTTTGATGTCATTGTGAACTGCACAAGCCTTGGGATGAGGAGGGATGATCCCTCTCCTGTGGGAAGTGGCAGATTCAGGAAGGGTTCCATTGCAATTGACCTGACATACCAGAACCCTGTGACAGCCTTCATGAAGAACGCTATTGAGAAAGGAGGGATGGGCATAAATGGAAGAGATATGTTCTTTGCGCAGGCCATGGAAACATACAGAATTGTTTTTGGAGATTATCCAAAAAAGGACATATTCAGGAAAGCAGAGGAGGCTGTCATATCATGGGCGGAAGAGAAATTACCATAAGGGTGAATTCCGGGATATCAGTGATCAGCGCATTTCCCACAGGAAATGGTGCTGCTGTTGCAACGGATATCCCAATGAAAGCAATACTTGAACCTTCCAAATCCAAAGGCGCATTTGAATACCTTATAGATCATATTTATTCACGTCTTGGTGGAAACAGGAATGTTAATTTCAGGATTCTGTCTGAAATCCCACAGAGGCAGGGAATGAAGAGTAGCAGCGCACTGGTTGGAAGCATGTTGCTTGCATACTGTAAATTTAACTCCATAGAATTAAGCAGGGAAGAAACGCTCAGAGCAGGATCAGAAATATCAATAGATGCGGGACTTTCGTACACAGGGGCAACGGATGATCTTGCAGCAAGCATATATGGTGGGCTGTGCATATGCAACAACAACAGTAGATCTTTAGAAAGAAGGCTTAATGTGAACAGAGATCCATGTATTATTATCCCGGGTGAACCGGGACAGGGAAGCAATTCCTTTGGACAGAATGATTTCTCATGGCTGAAGACAGTCTATGACAGAATGTGGAAAATGGTGGACAGGAAGACCATGAGCATCATTGCAGTGGCAAACGGGAATTACATGGGCCATATGTCCAGGAACCACATACCTTACAGCCAGTTGCAGGGGCTTAACTTCAACATCTGCGGTATCAATGGAAGGGGGCCATCTATGTTTCTTATGTACGATTCCGATCGTATAATGCTCAAGGACGCGTCAGATATGAGGAAAAGAGGGATGAATATTCTTGAAACGCACATTACAAACAGGGGTGCCCTGATCCATGAAAAAAAATCTTAGAATCAGCTATGATGAGATCTATGGAGAGATCACTCCACCCCCATCCAAGAGCTACTCCCAGAGATATGTGCTGATGGCATCATTCCTTCCTGGAAAGAAGTTCATCAGGCCAGTGGGCCATTCTGATGATGAGAATGTCGCACTGGAAATTGCAAAATCATGTGGGATGAGGGTAATGCCCCATGAAGATGGTGTATCGATTGAGGGAAAATTTTCCTGCCCTGAAAAACTCAATTGTGGTGAATCGGGAACATCCTTCAGGCTTGTTCATGGATTACTTTTTGCATCAGGATGCAGAACAACAATCACCGTACAGGGCAATCTTTCAGGGAGGCCCATGGGGCCCCTTCTGGACGTTCTCCAGAAACATGGTTATGTGTGCAGAAATGATGGTGGAATATACTATGTGGATGCATCGACAAGGAAAGAGTTAAACCATGTTTCCATAGATGGGGGCAGCAGTTCCCAGTTCGTGAGTTCAGTCATGCTTGCCATGTCGATCATGAAAGGAAATAGAACCATTAACATGTTGGGAAAGAGGAGCTCAGAGGGATACTTACGGATAACATCCGATGTACTGGAAAATTTGGGAGTTAAAGCTGAAATTAATGATGATAAAATTTCCATATATGGCACTATAGCGCAGATGAATGGCACATACATGATCGAGAGGGATTATTCTTCATCTGCATTCCTGATAGGTCTGGGTCTTCTCTGTTCAGAAAAGGGCATAACAGTCAGGGGCCTCCCATATCATAGCGCACAGCCTGACAGTTCACTTGTTGAAATTCTCGGGAACCTTCTGCACGTGGAAAGGCATGAGAATACTGTTGATATAACTGCATCAAGAAAAGATATCATTCCACATTTTGAGGTTGATGTGGATAAAAGCCCTGATCTTGCACCACCTCTTTCCATAATTGGAATGTTCTCCAGAAATGGTGTGTCCATAAGAAACTCGGAGAGGCTTGATCTCAAGGAGAGCAGGAGGCTTTCAGCAATACTTAAGATCGCGGAGATGCTTGGTTCAGTTGTGGAGCATGAGGACGATTATATTATGATCAGAAAAGGAATTCTGCCTGAAAATTTCAAGCCTGTGGATTATCATGATCACAGGATGACCATGGCCCAGTTCATTGCATGTGCTGCACTGAAGAATAATTTCATGTTTCCTGAAACAGGAGATGTTTCAAAAAGTTATCCTGATTTCTTTCAGCATATGCAGAGTATAGGGTTCAACATCATGCAACAGGAGGAGTAGGCAAACACACCTGACCACAATTCCTTTTTCCCGCTGATATGATGGAGGATATTTGGGCTGAAATTTCCAGATCATCTTGTCAGCGATTCCAATAGGGTGATCTTATCTCCCTGTATTCTTGCCCGAATGCCAACAGGCACTGGGAAATATGGATCAGTATGTCCAAAATCAAGTCCTTCAACAAAGGGTATCTCCCCGAGCCCTAACTCATCCCTGAGAACACGCATTATCCTTGATGTGGCATCAGCCCTCATCTCCTTTGAATATCCCCTGAATCTCCCAAATGCAATGCCATCAATTCTATCAAGCACGCCAGTTATGCCCAGGCTTCTGATCATGACCTCAACCTGGTACGGTGTGGGCACATTTTCAGATGTTTCAAGCAACAGAATGATATGATCAAAATTGATGAGTGAAGGAAAATAGACTGATCCTCGCAGCAGATCCAGTGTTTCAAGATTTGCAGCAAAAATCTTTCCCTGCATCCCATCACCATTGATCCAGTTCCAGCCATAAGATTTCACCGGATTATTTATGGCCCTGAAGTCTTCTGAACGTGACCAGTCAGGGTATCCCTCTGAATAATAAGGGAAACGCTGCATGGTTAAACCTGCTGAGTCTTTTAGAAGTACTGTTTCCCAGTACTTCACGAAATCATCAGGAAAATTGGACATCTGTGCAAATCCTGCCATGATCGCACCCCCGTATATTGATGCAATGTCATGGGAAAAAAGGTACGATGTCAGCGTTGTTGTATCTGAGAAACCCGTGAATAATTTAGGATTGGATTCTATAATAGAGGAATCAAGGTGCTTCAGTATACGAACTGATTCGTCCCCGCCAATGGTGCTTATAATGGCCCCTATGCTGCTGTCCCCGAAGGCATCATTTATATCCTGGGCCCTTGACTCTGGATGCAGATAGCTGTATCCCATATCTGAAAATGTGTTCGGAAAGATTACAGGTTCCAGATCAAAATATTCCTTAAGGTTGTTGATGCCAGTCTCTGCGAGTCGTGGCAGAACGCTGGGCAGTGTTTTTGAAGGTGATACAATTGCGACCCTGTCTCCACTTTTCAATCTTCCTGGCTTTAAAACTATATATTCACCCTAATTTTCAATACCTCAAACCACTCTTAAATACCTTCCCATGTTCGCACAGAACTTCTTCTGTATTTCCAGTTCAGGAATACTGTGCGAAAAATCTTAAGCAAAGTAATAATTTCCCATCATGTTTCTATTCACAGACTTCCTTGAATTGATCAGGAAAGAAATAAATACAGAGATACCAGAGGTTGTCCCGGAAGATCTGACCATGGGGCAGGATGGATATGGAGACATTTCTGCCAGACTCATTAAATATCTAATAAACAGGGAAGATGCTGGAGATGCCTGTGAAAAAATCATGGGAAGAGTAAAGGCGCTGGAATTTGTTTCAGAAGTTTCCATGACAAATAATTATCTCAATGTGTGGATCAGGCCGGAGCATGTATTCAGGGCACTGAAAGAGAGTATAGATTCAACAGGGATGTTTCCTGATGTATTCCAGGAACCTGAGAGAATATCTGTGGAACATACCAGCACAAATCCTACAGGGCCCCTCCATATAGGAAGGGCTAGGAATTCTGTCATTGGGGATTCCCTTGCAAGGCTGAAGAAGAGGGTTGGATACCGTGTGACCACCCAGTATTATGTCAATGATTCAGGAAAGCAGATGATGTCCCTGTACTTTGGGTATGAAAAATTCCATAAAAATGAAAAACCAACAATCCCAATGCTTCTTGATGGCTATATCAAAACATACAGATACTTCGAGGAAACTGGCAGTGAGAAGGAAGTGGAGGAACTTATGGAGAGATATGAGAGAAACGATTCCGATCTCATTTCAAAGGTCAGGTTTGTGGCAGGAATCATGCTTGACGGCATATCAGCAGATCTTGCCACCATAGGCATAAAGATCGATGAATATACATGGGAATCCGAATTCATAGCAACTGGGGAGACTGGAACAGTGATGGAGAGGCTCTCCGCAGATCTCCATGAGGAAAACGGTGCCAGATACATTGATATTCCTGGGCTCAGGAAGATATATGTCCAGAGAAGGAACGGGACGAGCCTGTACATTACCCGGGACATTGCATACCATATGTACAAATTCTCTCAGTACGACCATTGCACGGTGGTCGTGGGAGAGGATCACAGGGAACATGGCAAAATAATGAAATACATCATGAATGATCTGCTTGAATATACAAACACCCTATCCTTTGTATATTATGCTTATGTAAACCTTGAGACAGGAAAGATGTCCACAAGAAAGGGTACAAGCATACCAATGATTTCAGTTTACGAAAAGTTGAAGGAAAAGTCCATGGAGGAACTAAAGAAAAGATATGGTGACGGCGCAGATGCCAAAACCGCTGAGAAGATCGCTGCATCCTCGTTCAGGTACCATCTCCTTAAATTCAACCCCACAAAGCCCGTTACATTCCGTTGGGAAGATGCGCTTGATTTCAATGGAGATACTGCGGTTTCCATAATGTACTCCATGGTCAGGGCTTCCGGCATACTCAACAAGGTTAGCAATGAAGGGGCCATCCCTAATATGGAAAATTTTCCTGAGTCTGAAAAAAGTCTTCTTCTGCTTGCTTACATTTATCCATACAAACTGATGGATGCTGCAAAGTCTGACAAGCCGGAGATCATTGCAAACTACGCATTCATGCTCTCCACTGCCTTTACAAGATTCTACGAGGATGTGAAGATATCAGAACAGGCTCCTGAAATAAAAAACAGACAGCTTGAGACAGTGAAAATATTCAGGACGATAATTGAAGATGCCTGCAATATAATTGGTATCATGAAAGTTGATAAATTGTAAAAATTCTTTAAAAAAAGTTGAAGTGATTTATAATCACTTTTTGTTTTGTTTCTGTGCTTCAGGCTGCTTCTGATCCTGTGGTTTCTGCTTTGTCACAGCAGTGGTAGAGTGCATTTTGGGTTTGACTCCGGGGAATCTTCCCTGCGTAATTCTGTAATACATCAGTCCAAAGATAATCAGTATCACTATTATGGCAACCACCACAAGAATGATCTTAAGGCTTGATGCACCTACAGAAATAGTGGCTGTGTACTGACCATCTTTCTGTACGAAGGATGGTTGCCCGGATGTGGAAGCCTGCACCGACATATTCTGTGAGCCGGCATTCGCAAAGGAAACATTCACTGTAAATGTTTTTGTAACATTCTTGCCCAGGTTCACTCCGATGTACGTCTGCGAGCCTATTAGTGAACCTCCACCATACACAAATATAGTGATGTTCTTGGCCATGGATGATGCCTGGTTTGTCACATTAACAGACAACTCTTTTGTCGAACCCTGTGTGAATGAGCCAGAATAAACCACACCTGACACTATTAGCTGGGGGCCTGTGTATGCTGGAGTGTATGTCTGGTTGCTGTATGCGGTTGCATTTGGATTTGAAGCATTAAGATCGATGTGGATGTTGCTCAGCATGTTGAACTCTACAAGTAGCCAGTTTGAGTGACTGAAGTTAGTGTAAGATGTGTTGTATGCTACAATTGTTATGTTAGCAGTAGGGAATGATACCACCGTTCCATTTGCATACCTGAAAGTCCAGTTGAATTTCAGTGATGAAAAGCTGTAATACTGTGATGTGGTGTAGTTTGCAGTTACATACATCGGTGTTCCTGCGAGTATGGCACTAACGTTGTGATGTGTCTGGTTCTGAAGTGTTATGACAGGTGTTGGCGGTGTTGTGTCATTTACATAAACCTGCAGTGAACTCTTAAGTGTTGTGTTAGCTGAACTCGTTATGTTGATATATAGTGACTGGGGGCCCTTTGATATACTTGGTGTGGTAAACTTATAGTTTATCACTGAGCCTGATGCCGTATAGTTAGGAAGACTCCAGTCGTAATAGAGATTCAATGTGTATTTGGTTTTGTTGTATGTTATGTTCAGAGAACTCTTGCTTGCATCGAAAGTTATTGTCTGATCCTGGTTTACATGAAGTGTCCTGTTTAATGCAGACAGGTTATGGGTAACTCCATTCTGTGTGTATGAAAGATTGAGGAATGGAACGTAAGAACTACCAACAGTTAGTACTGTTATGTTTGTCACATTCTTGAACCCTGATGAACTTGTTCCGTTTATGGAAACATGGGTTACAGGTGCTGTAAAGTTGAGTGTCATGTTATAATCCTTTCCAGTTCCTGTGTATGCAACTCCATTGACATACCATGAGAATGAAACACCGGGTGTGTTGTACTCATATTGACCATTTATAGGGTTGAAGAATGCTCCGGATATGTTGAGTGAGAAGTTTTGACCATTAGGTGCGATTATAACAGCATTCTTTGTTGTTGTATTGAGTACAGAATCAGTAGTCTTGATTCCTTTGTAATATACAGCCATGTTTGCATCTGTAAAGTATGGATTCTGAATCTTTCCAAATTTCACTACAACAGTTGAAGAGGAGGAAACAGGATATATCTCAAATGGGTTTCCATATGTAATCTGTGTTGAAGCAGATGAAACAGATATACTGGTGTTTGAATAGCTTACAAATGACTCATACTCAACCGAGGCAGGTGTGTAGGATGTACCATGCATGAATATATTTAATTGCATATTCTTGTAACTTGATGCATTGATTGAATTGTTATAGTATGTCGCAGTTACGTTTGCCAGCACTTCACTGTTAGTTGCAGACACGGATGCTTTTTCTGTAGAAACGTTAAGTGTGTAATATGTGCCTCCAACTGTGAATGACTGGTAAGTGTTTTCTGCAATGTTGTTCAGAAGGAATGATTTCAGCAGAACACTGAAATTGGATGGTGATACTGAAGAGTTGACAATTGCCTCCTGGTATGGCAGGTAAGAAACACCAGAATCATTGAAACCGGGGAATGCTGTTCCCATAATGGAATAATGTGATGTTATGGTGATATTGCGCAGATTCTTGCCAAGAGTGTAATTGGTATAAACGTAGGAAGTGGATTTTGTAAGCTTGTATGTGTGAAGTGAAGAAATGATCACTGGCAAAAACCCTGATGCTGCAAGCACGAAGCTTGTTCCTGTTGATGAACTGATTGCAAATGTGCTGCCTGAGAATGGCATTTTCGTGAAAGATTGTACTGTAGAATTGTATGCGATGATGTTGAATCCGTTTACTGTCTGACCGGTATTTCCATTATATACTGAACCGAAATAGTTCAGCGATTTGGATGACAGATCAAGAGCAAGCACGTTATTCGATGGCAGAGAAACAACCTGTGAAAGCTCACCGTTTGTCGGCGATGAGAAATATGAGTTTGCAAAGAAGTCTCCTGATGCAGGAAGGTATGTCTTGAATGATGAGGCATTTGTGGTTACCTGATCAAAGACATATCCGCCCTCAGTTTCGAACTGGATCGTTGCAGTCTGTCCGTTAAGCCCGGAAAGTTGCACCGTGGAATAATTAGCCAGAACGCTCGTTATGTTGAAATTCTGGTCCATTATAGGAGAATTCACAACAATACTGAAGGACTGCTTATTTGTGAAATACAATGAATTATGCGAAGTAGACGTTGTTGGCATAACAGTGACAGTGTAAGTTCCAAAGTTAAGACTCACGTTTAGCGGACTGCCTACAAACGACTGCGAACTTGATCCAGTTGTCGAATTCACGTATACTACTGGGTTATTTACAAACCCGATTTGACTCCCGCCATTTTCAAGATAGATGTTCATATTCACATACGAACTTTGCGGGGCTGTTGCACTAGATAGAGATGCTATGTTCAGAATTCCTGCAAGGAATATAGCTATCAGGATTACTGACAACATTTTCTTATTGCCCAATTTAATCTTCCTCTTTTTCGCTAAATAAACGGTGCGATATAAACATTCCTTTAGTACATACCAATAATGATTTTTTCTTCACATTACTTTAAATCTCTTGTTCAAAGTTCTTGCTTGAAAAAAGTAGGCAGACGGGATATTTAGGAAAGGATGCGGGGCATTTCACTGTATATTTTCCTGTAACCCGAATACCCTGTGATTATGGTATAAGGTGAGAGGTTTTCACCTTCAATGCAAATCCAGTTATTTCCAGTTTTGATTCCCTGCTCTTTCAGAAAGCGGACTGGTGTTTCACATGCGTATTTCAATATTTCTTCAGGTTCCATCCTTGATCTGTTTTTCTGTATCCTGAACAGGAACTCCATTTCCTGAAATATATCCGGGGTGGCCACCATAACGTTATCGGTGCCAATCATCACATTCAATCCGTTTTCTTCGTACCTTGAGTAGTCTGCCTCAATGCCAAAGAACCTGTTTGATCTGGGACATATAACTGCATATTCTGATATTTCTGAAAGATCCTGAAATTCCTTATCCTTTTTCAATCCGCTGCAGTGCACAACAAAATCAGGATCAAATTCTGAAAGCATTCCAAAATCCTCAACCCTGTTCTCACTGAAATGTGTTGATACCATCAGATCATTTCTTCTTGCATTTTGTATTATGTCCATTGCAAGATCCATTTCAATGTCTGATACTGCACTGATTCCGACTCCATCCACAAGGTCAGAAATTGAGTCGAGTTCGCTTCCAGCATCTGGCCTGCAGAATATGAGGGCCCCTTCATGGGACCTTTTCATCGCTTTAAACTGTGCTGTTTTGCTCATCCCGACCTCCCTGTAATCAAAGAAGGAGGCCGTCCCGTTTCTTTTCATATATCGTGCAGACCTCCTTATTCCATTCAGTATGCTGCCTGGACTCTCTTTATCCTGCATCCTGTATTTCAGTCCCCCGGGGCCAACAACCTCTTCAAGTGTTCCCCTTGGTTCAGTATTAACAAAGGAGTCCCCGATGTGTGTGTGGGCATTTACCGGAGCGGGTATGCAGGTGTATTTTTTCCTTCCCTCCAAATCCTGATGGAATTTTTTGGAGCTGAGATCGTACCAGCCCTCTATGAACTCACCCTTGATGAAAAACGTTCCATTTATGATCTGTTCCAATTTTTTCACCCTTTAATTACACCAATGGGAAACAGGCTTGCAACCGGGCGTGATATGCCTGATTTTTCCATTGAACTTACTACCTGCCCAATATCCTTGTAACTCTGCGGCGCTTCTTCCAGCACAGAATAATGTGAATCCGTTTTAATGCTTATACCCTTTCCTGAAAGATTGCTTATGACATCATTGTAATCGATGATTTCCTTTGCTTTTTTTCTGCTCAGTATCCTTCCTGCACCATGGCAGCTTGATGAGAATGCTATATTCTGGGTTCCTGCGTTTCCCACCATCACATAGGATCTTGTGCCCATGCTTCCCGGTACGAGGATCGGATGCCCCGTTTCCCTGAATATCCCCTCTGCTTCACCGGGGCCAAAGGCTGCAGTGGCCCCCTTTCTGTGAACAAGAATTTCCCTTCCATCCTGAAATTTCTCGAAGGTTGCAATATTGTGGCTCAGGCTGTAAACAAGCTTCGAACTGTCATAATCAAATTTATCTCCCAGTGCACTTCTGAAACTTTTCCTGACATTTGCCATCATTATCTGCCTGTTCACGAATCCGTAATTTGCAGCTCCATTCATTGCAGAAAGATATCTGTCGGCGGTCACAGTGCCGAGTGGAGCATAATGCAATTGCTCATCAGGGACCTTCTGTTCCGGAAATTTTTGCTTTATCTCTTCAATATAATCCACTGCAACCTGGTGCCCCAATCCTCTTGAGCCTGAATGTATCATCACATATACCATCCCTTCTTCTATGCCAAATCCTGATGCTGTTTCATGATCATATATCCTGTCTGCAAACTGAATCTCGATGAAGTGATTCCCGGAACCAAGGGTTCCTATATAATTACGTCCCCTCTCAATGGCCATTTCCGAGACAGAGGATGTATCTGAGCAGTTCATGCTGCCAGAGTGCTCCGTTCTCATCATATCCTCGTTTACAGAATATCCATTTGAAACTGCCCATTTCAGGCCGGTTCCAATAATTTCCTGCATATCATCAGCGTTTGGCTTGAATCTGCTTTTCTTTATGCCAACAGGCACCAGATTCCATATATTTTCCAGAATATCCTTGATGTTTCCGGAAATTTCGCTTTTCCTGAGTCCTGTGGAAAACAGAGACACTCCACAGTTTATATCATAACCAATGCCGCCCGGCGAGACAATGCCGTTCTCTACCGTAAAAGCTGCAACTGCACCAATCGGAAAACCGTAACCCTGATGAATATCTGGAAGCCCAACAGGTTCCATGAATATTCCAGGAAGTTCTGAAATATTGAGCAGTTGATCAAGGGCCCCTGTTTTCCCTGCGAGATCAAGAATTTCACTGTTGCCAATGACTCTTGCCCTTCTCCTTCCTTCCTCAATCGTGAATATGGATTCCCCTTCCTGGCTCTTATGCATCAATATCACCGTGAATTGACAATGATTAATAAATCAGTGTGCATATGAGTAATGATGACTCGTAGCATAAATGTTGAGGACATGGACTACGATCGCGCTTTCAAGCTCAGGGTGGAGATATATCTGAGGCTCAGTGCCATAAGGATCAGAGAACATTATGAAAATCCTGAAAAGTTCAATTCATACATAAAGGAAAGGGAACAGATAATTAAGGAGCTTGTTGGGGACGCAGAGGTAATGGAGTCCGGGAAGAAAATATATCCCTGAACCGATAATTAACCATTTTTCAGAGACAGTTCTTAATCTTCAGTCAATATTAAGAACATTATTGTATATCGGTAATGGATTCCATTGAATGAAAAAAGCAATCTCTTCAGGAAGGTAATTGAGGATCTTGAACCAGTCAAGAGGCATGTGAAGATAATCAAGACACTTATGGCGGAACAGCCCGTAGGGATAATTAAAATGTCACAAAGCACAGGGATACCTGTCCACAAGATAAGATATTCCATGAGAGTTCTGGAGATGGATGGCATAATTACACCTTCAAGTGAAGGTGCATTACTGACTCCGGAATTCATTGACAATAAAAATAAGCTGGTTGATGAGGCAAGAGAGTTTCTGAATGATATAGAGAGCCTCTATGCAGAATTAAGACTGGCCCTGATCGGCAAGAAATAGGTTTTTTATGCTGTTTAATGGCTACGAGATAAGGAATGCCGAACCGAGGGATGCTTCCGGCATAATAAAATGCATGCAGAGCGTTATGGACGAAAAGGTCTTTCTTGTAAGCGACATCTATTTCTTCTCCGAGAGGGGGGAAAAAGATATTATCAAAAGTCCTGAAGATCTCAGCGTGGTTTCCGTAAAGGATGGAGAAGTAGTTGGGATAATTAGAATCCAGAGAGGCGTGTACAAGAAACTGAGGCACACCGCCATACTCAGCATTGCAATCCTGAAGGAACACAGAAGGTTTGGACTCGGAGAAAAAATGATGAATTTGGGAATTGAGTGGTGCAGGAGCAGGGGCATAGAAAAGCTTAACCTGGAAGTATTCTCAACAAATACAGGTGCCATTGAACTGTACAGGAAACTTGGATTCAGGGAAGAGGGGAGGAAGATCAGGCAGTTCAAGATATTTGATGAATACGCAGACGATGTCCTGATGACACTTTTTCTCGGAATAAAAGACAAAAACAGAGAATAAATTTATAAATGAACACTCATAACCTGATTGATGAGAAAACCCGGGAAAAGTGACATATTATATTTTTTCTTCCTTTCATTGCTGATCGCTGCAATGCTATATGGAGGAATCTCCCTGATCATCGATACATTTTACAATCCACCCATGTTCCACATTGCTTCAAGCGGGATCACCGCAACCGGGATTCTGTTCTATTTCTATTATCCCCCAAATGGTGTTTTTTCAACCCTTATCCCACTTCCATTCTGGGTTGGAGTTCTTGCCATAGTTGGGATCTATAGCATATTGTTCCTGATGCTAATAAGATTCAATTCCAAGAACATGGGAGAGAATCCTCTCGCAAGCCCGGTCGGTTTTATTTCAGGCTATGGCTCAATTGCATTCGGGTTTTCCATTTTAATCATAGCACTGGTAGCACTCATTGGATTTCCCATTGAGGCACCTGGCCTCACAAATCTCCAATCACATCCAAGATTCCTGTATTACCAGCTCATATATGCACCAATTATAGAAGAAACAGAGTTCAGGATAATTCCTCTTGGGGTGTATCTGTACCTTAGATACAGATTCACAGGTGTTAAATCTTCCATACTTGAAACTTTCCTCTATCCGGGAAATATATTGAGAAGAACCGGAAGGAAACTTGACCGTTTTGACTTCATTTTCATATTGATCACATCCTTCCTTTTCGGGCTCGCCCATTACATCTATGGTGGATGGTCGGAATCGAAGATACCGCAGGCATTCATGGTCGGGATATTTCTTGCATTCGGATTCATGCTTTTTGGGCCCTTTGTTGATATACCAATGCACTTCCTCTTCGATGGTGTGGCAACCATCCTTTACCTTCCCGGTGATTATTCATACGGGCTTTTGCTGGAGGTCGTTTACATTCTGCTCCTGTTCGCATGCCTCATCGTTACCATAATACTGCTGATCTTACTTTACACAAAGAAAAGAAGACAAGAACCTGTTCAAGATTCAGGCATAATCAATCCTGACTAAATCTTCCTCTATCCTGAACCCATACCTGATGAGGGAGTCAATGACAAGAGGGAAATTCTCAAGTTCCAGAATGTGCACCCTGTGTGCAATATCTTCTGGCGTATCAGATGGCAGGATCGGGACCGGGTACTGTGCAATAATGGTTCCTGAATCAATGGAACTGTCTACCATGTGTACTGTGAAACCGGAAATTCCTGCTCCTGACTTTTTAACCTCTTCATGCACCCTCATTCCATAGAAACCTTTCCCGCCAAAGGATGGAAGCAGGGATGGATGGGTGTTTATGATCTTCTTCCCGTATCTGTTCACAAAATCCTCATGAAGTATTTTCAGGAAACCAGCTAGAACTATGAGATCGGGTTCATCATCCTTCAGGAATGATTCATGATGCGATGGATAATGGATCACATCCAGCCCGCTGCCTCTGGCAATTGAAACTGCACCGCAATCCATCTTATTTGTTACAAGTGCCTTTACGCTGAATGAGGATTCCTCGAGAAGAGAGTGATCCAGTATACTTTTGAAAGTGGTTCCGGAACCGGATGCGAAAACAACTATGGAACCACGTTTCATAGTTAGTCATGAGGTTGCAGATAAAATAATTTTTCAATCTGTCCCATGGTTCAGTTTATATTATCCTTTCACAATAACCATTCAATGGAGATATGGATAGAAAAACACAGACCCGAAAAAATTGAAGATATAGGCGGGCAGGCTGAAGCTGTGAGAATCCTGAAAGGATTCATATCCTCTGGAGAGATGCCCCACCTCATATTTGCAGGCCCCCCGGGTGTGGGAAAGACCACTGCAGCCCTATGCATGGCAAAGGAAATGATCGGAGAAAACTGGAGAGACCACTTCCTGGAGCTGAACGCTTCAAATGACAGGGGAATCAATATCATACGTGAAGATATCAAGGATTTTGCCAGAACACAGGCCATAACGGAAGGAAAATTCAAGATTGTATTCCTTGACGAGGCTGATGAACTTACTCCGGAAGCACAGGCAGCCTTGAGAAGAACCATGGAAGTATATTTCAGGAATGTGAGATTCATTTTTTCGTGTAATTATTCCTCTGGAATCATACCACCTATACAGTCAAGGGCAGTTGTCATAAGATTCGGAAGGATCGAAAGCGATGATATGAAACATATTCTCAAGAAAATCATTGCTTCGGAGAAAATGAACCTGAATGAGGAAATAATTGATGCCATTGCTGAAAATGCTTCAGGTGACATGAGGAAGGGGTTGAACATCCTGCAGTCACTGTACTATGTGGAGAACCCGGAAACAAGAGATGTGTACGAAATTGCCGGCAATGTCGAGGAAAAGAAACTTGTCCCCCTCCTGAGCAATTCAAGGCATGGAAACTATGATGAAGCTTCCTCAATTGCAATGGATCTCCTGATCAACGGAGGATATTCCGCCATTGATATTGTCAAGGGATTGCATACCCTCATCATAAAGGAAAGAAGCCCGATCATTCTGAAAAGGGAGAGCATAATTGCCCTGTCAGATGTGGAAACCAGGCTTGTGCAGGGCGGTTCGGACAAGATACAGCTTGACTACCTTGTTGCAAGGCTGTGCAAGATATATACTGAAAATTCCTAATATTCATCTATTTTTTTACTTTTCTTAACACCCATGTCATGTTTCATCCTGTATACCATTGTTTTTTCCTTTCTCAAGCTTGCGTAGTAATAGGCCTGATCCCGGGTCTGGGAGAATATGAGTATATGAACCATTCCCTCCCTGAACCTTCCAGTTCGTCCCCTTCTCTGTATGGATCTTATCTCTGAGGCCACAGGTTCATAGAAAATAACCATATCTGTGGCAGGTATATCGAGGCCTTCCTCTGCGACACTCGTTGCAAGCATGACGTTGTACTTCCCTTCAATAAATTCATTGATCTTCTCTTTCTGCTCCTTCTGGGACATTCCGGGATCCTTTTCTTTGCCCGCCTGGCCCACGAATCTCATTGGCTTTATAGAAGTGGAATGATCAAGGAGATACCTGTAAATAAATTCGGATGTTTTCCTGTAATGTGTGAAAACAATGCACTTCGAGCCTGGATTCACAACGAGCATAGACTCACACATTTTCAGAACCTCACGAAATTTTGGATTCTCGTAGGTTGACAGGTTCTGCAGGAACAGAACTCCATTCCGGAAATTTTCATCACCATTAAGAATGGAATATGTTCTCTGAATGCTTCTCTCCTGACTGTTCTTCAATTCGTCAAGATATGAAGCACCGATCTCCATTCCCTGTGTTTCAATATATTCCATCAGGACATCAAGCCGAACCACTGCGGTGAAAGATGGGATGACTCCGAACAGTGCATTTTCACCTGCCACTGCCCTTGCCGAGAGTTCCTTAATATATTTGCTCATTTCAGCCCTTGACGCCCTCAACCTGACAAAATCGAATCGTTTCTGAAGGGGGGCCATCAGGCCGTCCTTGCATCTCTGGAGATACTGTATGCATTTTTCCTGTTCAATGCTCATTTTCAGGAACACAGGATTTATGACTGAGCCTTTCACATAAGGAATTATGTCAGGATCTTCATCAGTTTTTATGACAACGTCCCTGATTGAAAGATTCTGCTTTATTTCCTCTATCTTTTCACTGTGGGCACCCGGGCTTGCAGTCATGGCAAGAATTCTTCTTCCGGGCAGTTCCATTATGGCATTGGAAACACTGACATATGCATAATTTCCAGTTGCCCTGTGTGCCTCATCAACTATGAGAAGGTAGAACTTTCCAAGAAATACGATCTCTCTTTTTATATCGTTATTTACTGTCTGGGGTGTTGATATGATCATGTCTGACTGGGCCCATAATGACATTCTTTCATCAGCAGGATTTTGGCCTGTTAAAGCAGATATTGTGAATTTCTCCGCTGAAAACAGTTTGGACATTGTTTCATAATGCTGGAGAACCAGTGGTCTTGTTGGAGATAACATTATAACCTTTTTTCCCTCTTTCATGTAACTGTATGCCAACATGGCAGAGACGAGGGTTTTTCCAAGACCTGTGGGGAGAACAAGAAGGAGATTTGAATTCAGGGCTTTCCTGAAGGCATCCACCTGGTATGGCCTTGGCTCAATTCCAGAAAGCACCGGGACTTTATTCTCCATATCAGGCTATGTTCGGAGTGCATAATATTATTTTCATTGCTTTCATATGAGAAATGAAAAATAAGGGAAAAACATAAGCGAAGGAAAGGGCCGATAGATCAGGGGTAGATCGCCTGCTTCGCAAGCAGGAGGCCTCGGGTTCAAATCCCGATCGGTCCATACAATCTATTACTCGAATATTTTCTGTATCGGTTCCCGTTATTGTTCTCATGACCATACATCCGAAGTATCAGGAACTTTTTCTTAGAGAGGATTTTAGTGGACGGTTTTGAACCTCATGGCAAATCCAGTATTGACTGCAACAGTTTCCCTGAGGAACCTAAGGCACTATTGCGAGCTTTCAGATACAACGTCAAAGTAAATCCTGAATAGAGAAAGATCAAAAAAAAGGATTTTCGCTACGAGTTTAAGGATTTGTCAGGAAGCATTACCCTAGGAATGTGACAATAAGGATTTCACCATGGTAGGTTCTCCAGTCGTGAGATGTCGGAAATCCGCTCCTGCATCAAAGTCCTATATGTCACCCGCAAAAGAAATTGAAAGAATCTTAAAGGTGAAATGATTGCAGATGTCAAAAAGAGAGGTCTTGAAAACCTTCTCGCAGGGGCCCTACCCTGGCTCAGGTACAGTGAGCAACTAAGGCAGATACATAAAAACCATTGGATTCAAAGTAACGGAGAAGCAGTATTAAACGTACAATAGGTACTCGAAATACTTAGGAACTGATGAACTCATAAGGAAGTTGCGGGCTGACCTTGACAAGATAGAGCAGGAAAAGGTAAAGATATGGAAGGCGTGGAAACTGGATTCAGAAAATGGTTAACCAAGTAATGATTAAGAAGTGTTATTTGATGCTATTTGGAGGTTAATGAATGTTAAATTCAACTTTTGTCGAGGTTATTAAGCTAATAAGCGAAAACATCCCGTCTAACATTAAATGGGCAGTTGATGGAAGCACCTCCTTGGCACTTCAGGGAATTAACGTAACACCACATGATATCGACATACTTACTGATCGCGAAGGTGTAATCAGGATACAGGAGTCCCTTAAAAATTACAATGTGGTGCCTATTTCTCATTCCAGCAACGAGAAATACGATTCATATTTTGGTACATTTAAAGTGAAAGGTATCAAGGTTGAGGTAATGGGAGATTTAAGGGTCTTTAGGAGTGGAAAATGGAGTACAATACAGAACCCCTCCACTGTTGATATCGTTAATACGAATTTGGAAGGGGCCTCCATTCCAGTCGTGTCTGTAAAGAGCCAGAATGAAAGCGGATATCTAATCGAAAGACTGAAAAAGAGAGATTAGCATCAAGTCGATTTATTTCCTGCACTTGTTTCAGATAGGAAATAAAGAGCTTTCTGGAAAGTTCTTGAATATTGTAAATGGCAAATGGAGGCTGTTACTAAACCTGTAATTTTAGTAACGCCACTAAACACTGGATTTTGATAACATATGCGTCCCTAAATTCTATGAATTAAATGACATCCTCCTTTGACTACGTTCTGGCAAGCACTCAGGAAGAGGTCATACAGTGCTCCAACATAAGATACAAGCAGAGAGAGATACACATAAGGTCGGAACTGGAAAGAGCGACAGAAGATGTGACAGATTATGTCAATCTGGGTCTTCTAAGGCAAATCGTCATCTATGGATACAAGGGATCTAAGAAGATGCTCAGCGCCCTCATCATGGTGAATGCCCTAAAGGACATGAAATCCGTCCCGTATTTCTATGTTAACTTGATGGAGAAATCAACATAAATCAAAATATATCGAAACATAGCTCACATGTTCGGCAAAGGATATGAGGTGGAGGAAGTGAAGAACAGATGCTATGAGATGCTTCCAGCAGGGTTTCTCGTTGTCCTGTACGAGGTTGATCTCC
>JAKAWU010000034.1 GCA_021816965.1 Thermoplasmata archaeon
TCTTTGAAACGGGAAGCCCCCTGTTAGCTGGGGGAGGATGTCACTTTAACTGAAAGGAGTGCAGTATCATCATGCCTGAAAATATGAACATCGGTGCTGCCGTCTAGATCTTTCTCCAGTTTATTCCTTGTTCCATAATAGTCCGGTGTTTCATACCTTATAATGGCCCTCCCTGCATTCATCTCAATCAATGCTTCCTTCAGCAATGAAAAGGGACATTTTCTTTCAACAAAGAAGATCTCACCCATAAATCCTCCAATTGCAGAATCGCCTGTGTATATTACTTTTCTTACCTCCTTCTGAAGCAATTTAATTCCAATCGAATTGCAGTAATTTCCGTGAAGTTCAGAATAGAAAAGTGAAGCATCGGGTATGAATATATATTTTTCAGGATTTTCAGCAATTCCCGGAGATTCAATAGAGTGAGAAGAAAATATATTTCCTGATGGAAGCGAAACTGCTGACAGCATATTTTGTTCTCCTTGGGAAATATACATAGTCAGCCTGCTTAGTTTTCCATCTACAGAGAGATATTCTAGTTCTCCAGTGAACTCTGAAAGCTTATCTTTTCTTATCATTGGTGGAAGATCAAATACAAAATTCCCGACTTTCCCCTGATACATGGACACTATCTTGAAAGGGGAAGGTTCCAGATCATGGATGTTTCTTTCCATGGAAAACCTGCTCCTAAGAGGATCAGAATAAACAGTATCATGTTTTTCCAGCACGTTTCGAACATCAGTGGCATCTGCATTCATGAAGTTGCACCCGGTTCCATATGCCATATTGTTGAGAATAGACATAATGTATCTTGATTTATCAATCTCAATGCCTGTGACATCAGAATTCATGGAGAGGAAAATGCTCTGCATTCCAGCGCCTGAACCAAGATCAGCAATGCTCCTCCCCGCTAATTTCAATGATCTGTATAGGCCAACGTCTTCAGGAGTTGAATAAGATGCTGAATATCTGTCCAGCCACAATTTATCATGTTTTGAGAATTTCTTGCTAACACTGTTTCTTGATTTTGCAAATTCAATAATTGGGTTTATAAAATCGATCTTTCCTGAATATTTTTTCACAATGCTGTTTTCATTATATCCTTCAGCAAGAAGGGCGGCAACCATGTTGCATGCCTGATCTGCCTTTTGAATCTTTTCATCATCATATTCAAGTTTCAGAAGAAAATCAAGAATTTCTGTCTCTCCATCAGGCATACATACATCACTTATTGAAACTATCCGGGCAGGACGCTATTAATATATCACAAGATTAAAAATTTTGCCCTTCTGGGAAATCAATTACTCTTTGTCACTTCAATCAATGAAGACAAATGCCAGAGATGGGGTGCATATGATTTTACCCTGTGTGTTTCCAGAAGATTGAAAAGGAAAGACATGCTTCTGCAAGATTTCATTATGAGTTCCATATGATTGCTGTGAGTTCCTGTTGGTGAAAGGTAATGGAGTATAATCTGTCCTCTGTCTTCTATATGGGAAAGTGCGCTAGGAAAGTAATTGATACTCTTGAAATTCCCCATCAGAATTATATCATATTTTCTCTCAGAAGGGATAAGTCTACAATCAATGTTCAAAGCTTCCAGTTTTGTGCTTATTTTAGATGCCTTGTATGATTTAAGTAAATATTCTATTGCAGTGGAATTTATATCGGTGCATGTTAGTTCTACAGCATTCATCTTTGCTGCCATGGGAAGTGAAAAGTATCCTATACCGGAAAACATGTCAAGTATCGTATTCCCTCTGAGTAGTTTCAGGAAGGGAATTCCCCTTTCAGAGATGTTTCCTTTGCTTATCATAATCTTTTCAGGGTTCAGAATAAAGTTAATTCCATTTTCCCTGTGAACGGTATCGCTCGGCGAGCCAGAAAGCACATTCAGGGAGGGCCTCCTCTCTGTTCCTGATACAGATCCAGTTCTCTTCAAAACTGATGTTGCAAATCCCTTATTTACTATATCCTCAGCCATTTCCCTGTCAATGAGTGAAATATCACTGAATATAAGTGATTCACCGACTCTCTGCCACTTTAAAGATTCAACTTTTTCTCCATATTTTTCTTGAAGATATTCCTTGAACGCCAGATTTTCCCGGAGTTGGAAGTCGTACTCACACACTTTCAACCCCCGGGCAATTGAATTCTCCAGAATTGGGAAATAGATATACGAGGAATCAGAAAAAATTCTCTTCCTCCTGTCGAGTATATGATTTTCCACCGCATACTTGAGGAATTTCTCTCCATTTATCCTTTCAACAGCTACACCAGGTGATTTCAACATACCACAATTTTATGCTGTCTAAAACATTTTTCATTTTATGGATACATTACTGGTTGAAAATTCCAAGATCTGAAAGGAATTTCACTATGCTCTCTGAATGTGTACCGGGCCAATAACATTTTCCGCAGTCTGGGCAGTGGCTCACACTATCTGCCTTTCTTGGATCAAATTCCTCCTTACAGTTGCAGTTTCCAGGTATGAGAACTCCGTTACATACAGTACATCTAGTAAAAAGATTTTCTTTCATTGGTTTTTCATAAGAGCAGATCTGTACTATCTGATCCTGTATTATATCTGAGTTTATCCTGATCGAGTTTTTGTATCTGAGGCAGATCTGCCTGTCCCTAGAAACAAGTATTCTACTTTCATTCCTGCACATTTCTATAATTTCAGAATCTGCTACTTCCAGATTTGGATACATCGTGTCATAACCCATTATCCTCATGAATCTTGAAAGCCTCCCAAGCATGTTATCTGCAAGATATTTTATATTCTCTTCCTCCTGAAAACTATATCTGCAATAATGCTTATATATATCAATGTTTTTAGAATTTATTCCACAAAAAGGTATATTTATTCTTAGAAATTATACTATGTAAAATTGATGGATAACAATTCCAGACTTCATGATTTTCTGAATACCATTATCAATACAGATACTGTTCTAGGGCTGAAGAAGATCCCAGATGAAAGTGTAGACCTCATTTTTGCCGATCCTCCATACAACCTTCAATTGAAGGAAGAACTGTGGAGGCCTAACCAGACCCTAGTCAGTGCAGTGACAGATCACTGGGACAAATTTTCAAACTTTCAGGATTATGATGATTTTTCTATGAAATGGTTGTCGGAATGCAGGAGAGTCATGAAGAAGAATGCTGTAATATGGGTAATAGGAACATATCACAACATATTCAGGATTGGAAAGATCATGCAGGACCTTGGATTCTGGATAATAAATGATGTGGTCTGGATCAAGACGAATCCTATGCCTAATTTCAGGGGCACAAGGTTTACAAATGCCCATGAGACCCTAATAATGGCGGTGAAAGATCAGAATTCAGGATACACTTTCCATTACAAATCAATGAAGATATTCAACGACGACCTGCAGATGAGAAGTGACTGGAACATGCCCATATGTACCGGTTCTGAAAGAATAAGATTCAATGGTGCTAAGGCCCATTCAACACAGAAACCTGAAGAATTGTTGAAGAGAGTCATAATTTCAACGTCAAACCCGGGAGACATTGTCCTGGATCCATTCATGGGCAGTGGTACTACAGGTTCCGTATCTAAGCTGTTAGGAAGAAATTATATTGGAATTGAGGCTGAAAAAAATTATGTGTCTCTTGCAGAAAAAAGGATTGCGCAGGTAAAGCCACTTGAAATGAATCTTTTAAATTATCCTGCAGAGGAAAAACCTCCAAAAGTGCCATTCGGTGAACTTGTTTCCTCTGGTTACATAAGGGAAGGAGAAACAATTTATTCGGAAAACAAAAAATTCAGGGCAAAAATTCTTTCTAACGCAACTCTGGTGTCCGAGGGCATAAATGGTTCTATTCACTCCGTAAGTGCTTTCCTCATGGGTAAACCAAATTTCAATGGATGGCATTTCTGGTTCGTCGAGAGGGATGGGGAAATGGTTTGTATAAACGATATAAGGAAAAAATATATTTTTGATCTGAAATAGCTGAAATTTTTAACTCCATTTTATTAAATTTTTACCCTTTAAAAATTCTTTGAAATTGCAGAATTGTTCGATAATGTAAGGTGTAATCAATTGAAAATAGATATATCATACAAAACATTCGAAAGATTATATTCTGATGAAGAGGTCATAGTTGCAATTCACAATCTCCAAGTACTCATATGTAAAAGGAAAATGCATAACGAAATCGGATACAACAAGTGATGGTACTGGTAATTCTCCAACCGTAAAGTATAAATTGCATTCATAGAAGGACAAGGCAAATGGGAATCTCGTTCATGGTAAAGGTGTCATGAAGAAGTTTTGTCCACTTGGAAATAAGTTTCATATCCTTTGAATTTGTAAGGTGCATATAGAATCCATAATCTCTCAACATGTGGGAAAGATATTTTCATGTTATTGATGTTTATACTCCAATCTCGGTATCTTCAGGGTATTTCTTCATGAAAGCTGTCCAGTTCTCCTCGTGTCATCCATCTTATATTATTATACAATCTTTCCATCCTTATCCGTCACACAGTTAGATTTACTAAGTTTATGCATATCAATTCTTATATGTACCTGTTACCTTCTATGGTAATTCCAAGAAATATGTGACCTGTAAACACTCTAATATTCATTTTCTTGCAACGGCATAGTGTTGTTATGGATTTCAATTTTTGACATTCATATTATGATAGACTGAAAAATTTGCACACATCGGAGACTATATTTCCGTTTTACAGAAAATATATATAGTATGAGTATGTATATATTTTATGGAAGTAGCCGAATCCGACAAAAAACTTCGGAAAGAACTGAGTTTTATCCAACTCCTATTTCTATCGCTAGGTGGAATAATAGGTTCTGGATGGTTATTTGGTGTCCTTTATGGGGCCGCTACTGCGGGCCCGGCATCAGTACTATCCTGGATAATTGGTGGCATAATGGTCATCTTTATAGCATTGGTCTACGCTGAGATATCAGCAGCTATACCAAAGTCTGGTGGAATAGTTAGGTATCCTCACTACACGCATGGCGGTTACACGGGATTTATTTTGGGTTGGGCATATCTGCTTTCTGCAATTACAGTACCAGCCATTGAAGCAATTGCTGCAGTTACGTATTTATCTTCATTCCCTGCGTTAAGTTCTCTTTCCTACACACAATCAAACATCTATGCGAGCGGCGGTTTATTAACACTCCTCTCTGCCACTGGAGTTGCAGTAGCAATATTGCTCATGGTAGGATTTTTCCTTCTGAACTATTTTGGAATAAAGTTCTTGGGCAAATGGAATCAATATTTCGTTTACTGGAAATTGATCATCCCATCTTTGACTTTCATTTTCCTATTCACGTTCTTTAACCCATCAAATTTTACAGCACAAGGGTTCTATGGTACTTCAGGTGGCATAGCAAATGTATTCATTGCAATTCCAACTGCCGGTATAGTGTTCTCATACCTTGGATTCAGGCAGGCTCTTGAATTCGGAGGAGAAGCAAAGAATCCACAGAGGGATATTCCAAGAGCACTGATATTTTCTGTGATAATAGGTATGGTAGTATACGTCTTCTTACAGCTCACTTTCATAGGTGCAATAAATTTCAAAACAGGGGGAATATCTGGAAACAACTGGACAGGACTATATTCATCACCATATGCAACAGGCCCATTCTATACTCTCTTTACATCAAAGGCAATCTTTGCAACCTTTGGTGCCTTCGCGACGATCCTCCTTATTGACGCAGTCATTTCACCTTCTGGAACAGGCTGGATATACATGGGCACAAGTACAAGAGTCTTGTACGGTCTCTCGACAGATGGATATTTGCCATCTAGAATCCACAAGGTTGAGGAAAAGACAGGTGTACCTATTCTCGCACTTATCCTTTCAGTGGCCATAGGCTCTATTTTCATTGCGCCTTTCCCATCATGGTATCTCCTGGTAGGATTCATATCCAGTGCAACGGTATTCACATACATAATGGGTGGAGTTGCACTAAGGCATTTCAGGAAAACTGTGAAAGAATTGCACAGACCCTTCAAACTTCCGGTGAGTTCTATCATAGCACCAGTGGGATTTGTATCTGCAGCCCTTATTGTATATTGGTCAGGATACTTCCTTGAGATGGTACTCGTGTTCGCCATACTCGCAGGTCTTCCAATATACATAATGTTCTATGCTCCAAAGGAACTGAAGTTGAAGACTAACATAGCAAATGTTCTGGGTATAGTTTACTGGGTCATCGAAGCTATATTGTTTTACCTGATGTTCGTTCTTGTCCTCAATCCCGCATATCTGAATCTGCATGCCGCCACTCCAGTTTCCGCACCATCAAGTGTGTTCACATACTTCCCGATCCTGTTTGCGGTATTCGCACTTTTTGTCATTGGAGTAACTCTGTACCTTTTCAAAGCAGCAAAGGATGGAACCAACAAGGAAATACGAGCTGGTCTCTGGCTCATATTCTTCATACTTACACTTGCACCACTTTCATTCTATGGAGCATTTGGCCCATATCTTAGCTACACACCACCTGACGCAGCACCTTTGTTCTTCCCATGGGACAATGTGGTCATGATAATAGATGCATTAGTGTTCTATTTCCTGGCACTTTACTCAGGATACGGAGAAGAAGATGTGAAGAATATACTCAGGGAAGAGGGAGTTCCACTGCCAGAAGTGGAATAAACCATTCCTTTTTTATAAATATCTCAATCTTTTTTTTGATATAAGTTTTTAAAATTTTATTAATTTTTTTGGATATTATGTAAACTTTTTTACGGTGAACGAATCTGGTATACATATGAATAAAGAAGGATCAGACGTAATCTGTCCAATTATAACACCATTCGACTCAGAAGCAGTTCCATCAAGGGAATATACCAAAATTTTTCTCGAAGATTTACGGGAAATGGGTGTTAAAAAAATTTTTCCTTTAGGCAGTAACGGACTTTTCAACTTGATGACAATGGAACAGAAGAAATCTTTTCTTAAAATAATACAGGAGGAGGGAGGAGATTTTGAGACTATTGTTGGAATAGGTTCTCAGAACACTGCAGAGGCTATAGAAATGGCAAAATATGCTGAAGATTTGGGGTTTGGAAGAATTGTTTTACAGCCAACATATTATCTGAAGGCAGAGCAATCTTGGATAATGAGGCACTTTGAAGTCGTTTCATCCATTTTCAATGGCAAGATATTCATATACAATATTCCACAGTTTACGAACTCAAGAATAGAAATTGAAACCTTTTCTACCATTGTTGAAAATATTGGAAACATTGAGGGCATAAAGGATAGTTCTGGTGATATTAGGTTTTTCAACGAATTGTGTTCGACATTCTCGACAAAACTGAAATTGTACCAGGGACAGGATGATCTTCTGCTTCAATCACTAATTATGGGTGCCAGAGGTGGAGTGTGCGGTACAACAAACATCAACCCCTTAGCTCTGGAAGTATACGATTCAGTTATCCGGGGACAGATGCAAAAAGCTGCGAAGGCCCAGAAACTTCTCATATCTCTGTTCAGGATAATCAATTATTATCCATTTCCTGCAATGGTTTATGCAGTTTTTTACAGGAAACATAACCTGAAGGGAAAACTTCCGGAACCGATAACTACCATGAGCAAGATAGTGGAAACAAAAATAATGGATGTTTTAAACTTTCCAATGAGAATTGAGGAAGAATAATATACAATTCTGACAATAAATGGGATATACTTGAACTCATAAAAAAACTATTTATAGTTTCTTCAATTATGGGCTTACTCTGTGAAGGAGGAATATAACATGGACAAAGCAACATATGTCAGGTTTGAAACTCCTGAGTCTTTAGAAAAGAAGATTCTGGAATTTGTGGAAAATAGTTACAGGAATGGCAAAATAAAGAAAGGAACTAACGAGGTTATCAAAACAATAGAAAATGGGACAAGCAAACTGGTTGTAATATCAGAAGATGTTAACCCACCTGAAGTTGTTTATTTTATACCAAAACTCTGTGAGGAGAGAAAAGTTCCTTTCGCTTATGTTAAGAGAAAGGGAGATCTCGGTTCAAAAGTAGGAATAGGCTCTGCAGCTTCAATTTCAATAGTTGAATATGGGAAGAATGAGGAACTCTATAAGCAGATTACCTCAGAGATTTCCGAAATCAGCAAGTGAGGTGAACTGAATGGCGGATGATGCAACACCAGCAGAAGTTGTCGAATTAATGGGAAGAACAGGGATGACTGGTGAGGCTACTACTGTAAAGGTTAGGGTACTTTCAGGCAAAGATCAGGGAAGAATAATTGCAAGAAATGTTATAGGCCCTGTGGCTGTCGGAGATATACTTATGCTTAGAGAAACTGCAAGGGAAGCAAAGAAACTTTCCATGAGGTGAAGAAATTGGTAAATAAAACTTGCAACTTCTGTGGTCATGAGATAGAACCTGGCGCAGGTATGACATATATAAGAAAAGACGGCAATGTGATGAATTTCTGCAGCAGGAAGTGTAGAATAAACATGCTGAAACTGAAAAGAGTTCCCAGGAAAATTAAGTGGACAGCGGAATACCAGAACCTCAAGAAACTAAGGAAATCCTCAGAATCTCACAAGAAAACAGGGGAACCGGAGGTGGTAGTTCATGAATCAGAGGACACTCATATTGATCAAGCCTGATGGGTTGAAAAGAAGACTTTCAGGCAATATAATTCAGAAACTTGAAAACAAGGGGCTAAACATAGTCGCATTGAAGCTTGTGAAAGTTACAGAAGAAATGGCAAAACGTCATTACTCTGTACATGAAAACAAACCATTCTTCAATGATCTTGTTCGGTATATCACAGCTGATCCGGTTTTGGCAATGATCATGGAAGGAAAAAATGCCATAGTTGTTGTGAGAAACCTTGTTGGTGCAACAGATGGTTCAAAGGCAGCACCTGGTACTATCAGGGGAGATTATTCCACAAGCATAGATAAAAACATCATACATGCTTCAGATTCTGAAGAATCATATGACCATGAAGGTCCTATATTCTTTAATGCCAGTGAAATATATCCATTTTCATATGGCGACGAAAACCTGTTTTGAGGTGTGATTTTTGTATGTCAACCTTAAGACAACCAATTATTTCTGTTCTAGGTCATGTTGATCATGGCAAGACAAGCATATTGGATGCCATAAGAGGTACTTTTGTTTCCTCCAAGGAGGCAGGGGGAATTACTCAGAGAATTGCGGCTACCGAGATAGATGTTGAAAGAATTGTTGAACTATCTGGTGGAAAATACAAGAAAAACATGTTCAAGATCCCGGGCCTTCTTTTTGTGGATACCCCGGGACATGTAGCCTTTTCTAACATGCGTGCAAGGGGAGGCGCACTTGCTGACATTGCAATTCTAGTAATAGACATCAATGATGGGTTGATGCCTCAAACAATCGAATCTATAAATATTCTAAAGAAATTCAAATCCCCATTTATCATAGTTGCCAATAAAATAGATCTCATTCCATTTTATACAAAAACCTCAGAGAATTCTTTTTTGGATTTTGTAAAGAACCAGAGAAATGAATATGTTCAGGAATTGGAGAAAAAACTTTATGAAATTGTAAATCAAATGTATAATCAGGGATTTCCATCAGAAAGATTTGATAGGATATCCGATTTCACAAAGGCAATTCCTATAGTGCCTGTAAGCGCAAAATACAAAATCGGCTTAATGGAAATACTGTTGACAATCTCCGGACTTGCACAAAGATTTCTTGCTGAATCAATATCGAATGTTGAGGGAAATGCCAAAGCAAGCATATTGGAAATGAGAAGAGATGAATCTATAGGCACCGCACTGGATGTCATACTTTATCAAGGTTCTATCCAGGTTGGGGACAGAATACTGGTCAATACTTCAGAAGGAATCAAGGAAACAAGGGTCAGGGCCCTATTTGTAAACAAATCAAATAGATCTTCAAAAGCAGTTGAGAAGAAGAGTGTAACATCTGCAAGTGGAGTTAGGATTGTCATTTCAGATAAATTTGATGTTATACCGGGAACAACACTTATACATATAGATAGCACCAACATTGACAGTGCCAAAAATGAATTGATGGAAGAGACAACTGTAAAGATAGAACTTTCAGAGAATGGAGTAACGCTTAAGGCAGATACTCTTGGCTCACTTGAAGCAGTTGCTTTTGAATTAAAACAAAAAAATATTTCTATAAGGACTGCAGTAATTGGGGAAATTAATAGAAGAGATATAATCGACGTTTCAACATTGCCAGATCAGATGAACAGGATTATGGCAGGTTTCAATGTTGGCATCTCATCTGACGCAAAAACTGCACTTCAATCTAATGATATAGGTGTGATTACTTCAAATATAATATACGGCTTGGTGCAGTCAGTTGATGAATGGCTGAGGAAAAGGAAAGAGGACATGGAGGAAGAGAGGAAACAGGGAATGCCTGTACCTTCCAGAATAAGGATAATTCCAGAATATATTTTCAGGGCAGCCAAACCAGTTATCGTTGGTGTTAAGGTCAATTCTGGAAGGCTCAAAGTTGGGGACAACCTTATCCGGCCTGACGGCAAGTATGCCGGAACAATAAAAAGTATCAGGGAAGGCGATATATCCAAGAAATTCGCTGATGCTGGTTCAGAGGTGGCAGTTTCCATTGAGGGTGTGACTTTGAACAGGCAGATATTTCCCGATCAGGATATTTTTGTGGATATAACTGAAGAGGTAGTAAAAAATCTACGGATTAGTTCACTTGATGAAGACACCATGAAAACTCTGGAAGAAATCATTAAAATAAAAAGGAAAGAAAATATCTTCTGGGGCACAAGAATGTAATATTATCTCATCTTCATAAAAGGGATGAGGGTAACTGTGCATATTATGGAGAAAAGGATGAAAAAATTAAAAATTGGATAGGAGTACCCGAAAAATATTGAAACAAGTGGAAGGAGAATAGTTCCCTTTATAATCGTGCTGCCAACGAATATTCCCGATGCATCATCCATGTTGCCGTTTTTCATGGAATCTTTTATCATGAAATATTCGGGCATCGAGCCGACTACGCCAGCAATCACGTATCCTCCTATGAAATAACTGATATCATAGTAAGAAGAAACCTGAACAGTGCTGAAGGAAAGATAATATGCACCAACTGTCAGAAAAAAAAGATAGAACGTGCCAAATGTTATATTTCTAAAAGGGGCCCCTGTTTTAGACTCTTTTATTTTCTCCTTGGGTTTCAATATTTTTAATGAAATGGCAATCAATACTACCACTGAAATTAATATTGTAGCAGCGTAGAGTATATTCGAAACCCATGCAAGGTTCAGGTACTCTGAGAGAATCCCTGCCCCTATAAGGAATGCAGGAAATATTACGTATGGTATGGTTTTTCTGTAATCAAGCTTCCTTCGTACTGCCATAAGGATCAGAACAACCATAAGGACTGTTATGGCATCAGAACCCATCAGGGCCCCTGCAGATATTTCCGCATAACCAGTTATTATGGAACTGATAGAAACAATTATCTCATCCAGTGAAACTATAAAGGCAAGTAAGGTGATGCTAAGGGCATATCTCATAGTAGGGGTCAGTGAATCATAGACTTCTTCAAAAAAGGCATCACTGGATTCATCAAGTATGAATATAGAAAGAGGTATTATGGATAAATACGCAAAAATGCTGTGAATCAGCGAAAGTGTAAATGAAAGCATGGAAAAAGCAACAATTATCGTAACGCTTTTCCAATTCATAATTATTACTTTATGCTTCCTGACCCTGAGGAACAAGCATGGGTTCCGGTGTTTTTTCTCCCCTTTTCTTTTTTACAAAATCTATTTCGGTTGGCTGAAGTGCTTCTCGGATATATTCAAAGGCGACATCGGCCTTTCCTGGATCTCCACATGTGAACAGGTCTATTGTTATCAACCCAAATTCGGGCCAGGTATGAAACGAAATATGTGATTCTGCCAAGAGAACTACGCCACTGGCCCCTGATGGCTCGAACTGGTAATAATCCGAAGATATTTTCGTGAGGTTTCCAACCCTTACAGATTCCTCAATTATATCTATCAGAGTGTCTTTTCTTTCCAGGAGCTCGGGCCTGATACCATACATATCTGCAAGAATATGATTTCCCACGGTCACCTTCATCTTCCTCCATCACAAACACCTCATAAACAAATAAGTCATAAATTCAACTTATTTAAATATTTATGTAGTTCACGTAAATTTTATATTTTGATACTGTATAAATTATTCTGTCTAACCTTAAATAATATAATATTAATCAATAAAAAATAATTTTAATTTTATATTTATAGAAAATGAAGTTCTGTTTTTATTCCAGAATGCTTTTCTTTTAATAAAGCAAATTCCTCAAAATTTAGGTTAAATGCTTCTTCAGAGCATATCACGATAGCGTCAAGCCCCCTGGTTGCAGCATCGAAGCCCGACTGCAAAGGAGCAAAACGTTCATAACTTTCAAATTTTTCAAAAATTGAATAAATTCCTTCTCCAAGAAGAAAAACCTGTATATTCTTTCCGATATTTTTCCTTAGCAGTCCTTTCACTTCATCAATGTATTCTACGGGATTCTCATATGAAATATTTTTTATTATGAGAATGTTTACCTTCCCAAACTTTACATCTATGATCCCTCTTATATCATGGATGAGTGCCCTCTGGCCATTCCTGGAATCACCATTTACTATGCCTGTGGCCTCAGTTTTCTCATTCCTGGAACCATGAAGATAACCATTTTTCATATAGAGGTATACAGTATCTCCCTCATGCACTTCCCCATCGCATATGATTTCCCAGTCATGCAAGTTGTACAGAAGATCAGAACTGTTTGAGAGAAATCCTTTCAATGTTTCCAGACTCTTGGTGAGGAATTCATATCCCTGCGGCGTAACAGAAAGATCCGCAAGATATTTCCTTTTCCTCATGGAATTTACATAATATCTGACTCCCTGCAGGGTAAGATCAAGATTTCTTCCTATATTGGCCAAATTTTTCTCGCCTTTCAGGATTTTAACAAGGATAGATACTTCAATGATATTCAGATCCTTGAAATCAACATTTTCTGGCATAGGATCACGGTGTATAGCTGGCTTTCTATTTAAATTTTTTTTCACTTGGAAGAATTTCCCTGTATTATTTGATATCTTTTTCAATGTTGACTTGGAAGTGATGCATTTGCATAAATCAGATTACAATAGCTTTATATCCATTAAAAAATAATCAACCGATAGTGGGTAATTGCATGTTAGGAATTGAAAACGTTGCTTCGGAAAAAGAATCCATAATGATATTCATGGAAAAAATTGGTAAAAGTCCATTCGTTCAGGGCATGGATCGAAAAAATCCAATTCTCATGAGAAAAATGGCACATTCAATTATTGAATACGCTGTTCTTACGGGTGCATCTGAAATAAAGATAGTTGACAATACTGACGAAAATGCCATCACATCAAAGCTTGTGTCCAATGGTGATCTTATCAGACTTAACGAGATCAACTATCCTAATTCATACCTTTACAGGAGTCCCCAGTTTGATGTTGCAAGATCTGAGAAGGACACATACATCTGCACGAAAACCAACATGGTCGGTCCTACAAATAATTACATGCAATCAGAGAAAGCAATGAAAATCGCTGTTGAGAACCTCAGAAATTCAATGAGCGGGAAGACACTCTATGTGGTACCATACTGGCTTGGGCCTCTTGAATCAGAATACGGAGATGGTGGAATAGAGTTAACCGACAGTCTGTATGTGGTACTTAACCTCATTAAAATAACGAGAGTAGGAATGATGGCAATGAATTCAATAGCAATGAAGAACAGTTTTGTGCTCGGCCTTCATTCCACCGTTGATCTCAACCCAGAGAAAAGATACGTGATGCACTTTCCGGAAGAAAACAATGGAATGGGCATGGTAGTAAGCTTCAACACAAACTACGGTGGAAACGCACTGCTCAGCAAAAAATGCCATGCACTCAGAATCGCATCATTCAAAGCAAAAAATGAGGGATGGATGGCTGAACATATGATGCTTATTGGAATTAAGGATCCCATGGGAAAAACCACATACATATCAGGGGCATTCCCCAGCTCAAGCGGGAAGACGAATCTCTCAATGCTGTCACCCCCGGAAAAATATGCAATGAATGGATGGGAAACTTCACTTGTCAGCGATGACATAACATGGATGCATGTGAGGGATGGACACCTTTCCGGAATAAATCCGGAATTTGGGTTCTTTGGAGTCCTTCCTCATACCAGTGACAGAACGAATCCAAGGGCCATGGAAGCAATAAGGTCCAATACGCTATTCACAAATGCAGCCATCGATGATAACAGAAATCCACATTGGGAAGGAGATGGAGAAACACCCACGAATTTAATCGACTGGCAGGGAAGGAAGTATGATGGGAGCGAAAAGATGGCCCATCCAAATTCAAGATTCTCAACACCTATAAAACAGTTCAAGCATCTCTCTCCTGACTATGATAATGTGAATGGTGCAAAGGTTTCAGCTTTCCTGTTCGGGGGAAGAAGGAGTGATCTCATGCCTCTTGTCATGGAAGCAAAAAACTGGAATGAGGGAGTTCTATACGGTGCAATGCAGAGAGTAGAAACTACAGCTGCAGCCATAGGCAAGGTTGGGGAACTCAGGAATGACCCAATGGCCATGAGACCATTCATGCCATATGACATGGGTGATTATTTCCAGCATTACATCAACATTGGGAAGAAACTGGCAGATCCACCAAGGATATACAACGTCAACTGGTTCAGGAAAGATTTATCAGGAAAGTTCATATGGCCGGGATACGGAAACAACATGCATGTGATGGAATGGATAATTTCAAGGGTGCACGGAAAAATAAAGGATGCAAGAGACACGCCAATTGGATTTGTGCCAAGATCCTTTGATCTTAACTGTTCAGATATAATATCTGATGAGGAACTTGAAGAAATATTGAATATTGATTCAAAGGCTTTCCTTAGGGAATTCTCGGTAATCGAGCCGTTCTTCAAGAGCTTTGGAGACACTTTCCCGCAGGAACTCTGGAGAACATTCTACAATGTTAGAGAAAGACTGGAAAAACAGATTTAAGGATGTAGAAGTTTTTTTCTATCTGGGAGGTATTGAAGAATACCTTCCAGTACTTCAGTTCCAGAGAAAAATGAATTCAGACGTTGAAAGTGACGGCTCCCTTGCATATATAATCTTATGTGAGCATACTGAAACCTATACTTGTGGGATACATACGGAGCATATTGACAGCAGAATCCCAAATCCTGTCAGGATAGAAAGAGGTGGATCGATCACCTATCATGGACCTGGTCAGATTGTGGCATATTATATTATGAACATGAAAACACTTGGAACAAACGTTCTTGGAATAATAAACATGGCACATGAGATTGAGATAGAATACATGAAAACTCATGGAATTAGCGTGGAATCCAGGATGCACAGGGAAACTGGCATATGGCACAATGGAAGGAAAGTAGGTTCAACAGGTTTTTCCATAAAGGGAAGCACTACTATGCATGGCACAGCACTCAATATCAGCACAGATCTTAAAAAATTCAGTGCCATTAATCCATGTGGAATGTCGCCTGAAATCATGACATCACTCAGCGAAATCAGTGGAAAAAAATATAACATGGAGAAAGAAAAAACCCTGTTTATGGAAATTATTTCAGAAAATATGGGTATTGAGAGTTTCCACCAGAGGAAACTCAGTGGGCAATTGTCTGGGATTGCTCCCTGAGAAACTGTTGAAGGTAGTAGAACGAGCCAGTCCCCTTTCCGCTTACACCGCTCATCTTCCATCCGACGAAGGGCTGGGAGCCAACCATCGCACCCGTGGAGCCTCCTCTTTCCCTGTTTGCATAAACAACTCCAACCTCAGCTTCATTGAAGTACCTGTTGATCTCTTCCCTGTCCTCGGTGAATATTCCTCCTGTAAGGCCGTATTCTGACGAATTGACACGGTGTATTGCCTCATCCAGGTTCTTCACCTTTACTATGGCAAGAATTGGAAGGAACAGCTCGTTATTTATAATGAAGGAATCTTCTTTTAGATCTGTGACCAGTGTTGGTCTTACATAGAATCCTTCTCTCTCAAGAACAGTTCCTCCTGAGATGACTTTCCCCTCTTTTCTTGCGATTTCAATGAACTTTTTATATTTCTCAAAAGATTCACTGTTAATGACCGGTCC
This sequence comes from Thermoplasmata archaeon, assembly GCA_021816965.1. Lineage (GTDB taxonomy): Archaea > Thermoplasmatota > Thermoplasmata > Thermoplasmatales > Thermoplasmataceae > Cuniculiplasma. The sequence goes on from JAKAWU010000034.1 coordinate 16,221, forward strand.
CATATACGAATCAACATCCCTTGGATCTCCTATCTTAAGGCCGTCAGTAATTTTCCTGATCTTCTCCACAAAAGTATCATATATTTTATCATCAATATAAGCTATGGAGCAAGCACTGCATTTCTGGCCTGAATAACCAAAAGCTGCTCTATATACACCATTCACGGCTTTGTCTATATTCGCTTTTTCTGTAACTATAATGGCATCCTTTCCGCCCATTTCAGTGATGACTATCTTCGGGTGCCCATTCAGAGCATTCCTGTATATGCTCATTCCAGAATCCCGTGAGCCCGTGAACAGTATGCCCGATATGTCCCTGTGTGTTGAAAGTATGGGGCCTATCTCTGATCCATTTCCAGCAACGAATGCAACTGTATCTTCCGGAACGCCTGCCTCGTACAGTGTTTTGATATATAGGTAAGAAGAGAGAGGAATATTGCTGGATGGCTTCAGTATAACTGCATTTCCAGTTACAAGGGGCCCTGCAACCATACCAACTGTAATTGCATAGAAATTGAATGGAGCTATAACTGCAAAAATTCCGTAAGGCTTCATGAAGCTCATGCTCTCCTCATTCTCGTACCCTTTTCCCGTGAATTTGACAAATCCCTGATTCTCAATGAGGTTCATTGCATAATATCTAAGAAAATCTATTCCCTCATCCACATCTGCCAGGGCTTCAATCCTGTTTTTTCCATTTTCCCTTGCAAGTATTGCAGAGATGAGGAATTTTTTCTGTGAAACCATTTCTGCTGCCCTGAGCATGATTTCTGCCCTTTTCATGTAACCCAGCATGAACCATTTCTTCTGTCCTTTTTTCAGAATTTCAATTGCCTTTTCAGCACTTTCCTTTGTTCCCGCCTGGAATGTTGCATAAACTTTTCCATCTACTGGGGATACAGGCTTCAATTTTTTGTTTTCCATGATTTCTCCAAAATTTGAATATTCCCTGTTCATGTATTTTTCAGAATCCTTCAGCGCATCT
>JAKAWU010000075.1:0-1153 GCA_021816965.1 Thermoplasmata archaeon
ATGAAGCAACGATCAGGGCTTCTTTCAAGAAAAGCAGATATCTTGGATCTGGCGGCACTGGCATATAACCAGTTCTGTGATGGTGCATGCCAGTGCTCCTGGTACCTCAGAATTTCATTTTATTGAAGGTTCTTCACACTTTCATGTGGGTAATTTTATCTAATGTTTAGATATATTATTTCATGGACGAATGCCAGCTGTATTCAACATTACTAGAACTTAAATCACCCTGGGAGGTTGAGAGAGTCTCTCTGGATTCTGTGAAAAAGACAGTTGAGATATACATAGCACACCGGAAGGGCTCAAAGCTTCTTTGCCCCATGTGCAGGAAAGAATGCATGGTTTATGATCACCTCAGGGAGCGTGTATGGAGGGATCTTGACAGTATTGAATTCATGACATTCATTCATGCATCTCCGCCAAGGATATCCTGCCCGGAACATGGCATCATAGAGGCGGTGATGTCATGGACAGAGAAGAGATCCAGATTCACGGTGAGATTCGAAACCAGATCCATAAGGATGCTCCAGAATATTGACACGTACAATTTCACTGACATCATGAAATTATCATGGAAACAGGCATGGAACATCCTTGATCGGGCAGTGAAGAGGGGGAGGGAGAGGAAGAGCGGCCACCCATCCATCATTGGCATTGACGAGAAATCATACAGGAAGGGGCACAGATACATCACACTTGTCTATGACATGATCAACAATGGTGTGGAATACATTTCATACGACAGGAAGAAGAAATCACTGGATGAATATTACAATACCCTGTCCAATGAACAGCTTTCCTCCATTACCGCGGTCTCAATGGACATGTGGGATCCGTTCATGTCATCCACCATGGAACATGTTCCAGATGCAGGAAGGAAGATTGTCTTTGACAGGTTCCATGTCATGAAGCATGTGAATATGGCAGTTGATTCCACCCGGAAGAAAGAGAACCGCATGTTTCTTGAGAAAGGGCTGTCTGATCTGAAGGGGACCAGATACATATGGCTCTACTCATCCGGGAATTTGCCTGAGAAATACAGGGAAAAATATGAGGAACTGAAGAAATCCGATCTCCTTACGGGAAAGGCCTATTCCATGAAGGAGAATATCCGGGATTTATGGACAGCACCATCCATGGATGATGCAATGAA
>JAKAWU010000075.1:1253-2866 GCA_021816965.1 Thermoplasmata archaeon
GATGCAATGAAGGATATTGCAAGGATGATGAAGGTCCATCTGGAAAAGATAATGAACTACTTCGTTCACAGGATCACCAATGCAAGGGCAGAAGGGATCAATTCAAAGATAGCGCTCATAGAAAAGATGGCGTATGGATTCAGAAATAAGGAGCACCTGAAGACTGCCATATATTTCAGGTGTGGTAATCTACAGCTTTATCCATGAACCCACATGAAAGTCCGATGACCCTCTTTAATATTATCACATTGCGAGTATTTGTATTCCCGCCCCTTCTATATTTCGTCATTTTTATTTCACCCTTTTCCAAATTTCGTTGTTTCACACTTATTTCTTTTTCCGATCAATTACGTCTTAAAGCTCTAGAGAGCTATCCTCAAATAAGTAATGGAAAAGAAATCGTATCGTCGTCCTTCTTATCACCTTTGAATTCCAATGCCTCGTATCTTGGCAACATCTTCCTAAAGCCAAGAACCTCAGTTCTTTGCCCGCATAGGTTGTCTACAAGCAGGACATTTGTAACTATCAAAGCCTTTAAGAGTAGCACGGAAAAATGATTGTTTGCATTTTTTATTGCCGCAAGTAACATTGCCGATGTGTCCGAACTGATTCGGATCGAGAACGTTATTAATCAATACTGGTTTTGCATGACCCACGGTAACCCTAATTTGACTCATGCTTTTTGGCAGAATGATGCCACCAGTATTGATTATTTTCATGTATCCGTAGTCTTCTACATTGTTTATCTTTGCGGGTCTATGAATGTAAGCATCTGCTCCCGGCACAAGGACATTATTTTCAGGTCTTTCTGGATTCTCAAAAACCCATACGTTCTTTCCCAGAGCCTTTGCAACTCCAATCTCAAATGAAACCCAAGAAGTTGTGTATGGGTTTTCCATTTCAGGGGAAAGAATTACGAAAACGCTCGAACACGTCCTCATAGTGTTGATAATTTTTTCAGAATGAGGTGGCACTATTTTATGGTCTGAATACCAAAATCCTGCAGTATTTGTCTGAGAAAATATTTTCTGAAAGAATTCTTTACCCTCCGTATCAGCTTGACTATGTGTGATAAATATTCGATAAGAACCAGATTGGGTTATCTTTTCAATATCTGAACTCTTTGATTCTAATATTCTACCTTGTAATATTCTACCTTGTACTTGCTCCTCCCTTTTGGCCGATTGAGTAGGAGTTGATGATGTGTTATTCATTTCAGATCACCACTTTCAAAATCTCACCAATTGCTGAAACTTCACTCCCACTCCACCGTAACCTTAAACCTTCTTGGGCTCCTTGGAACCGAACACCGACTTCTGCACGTACAGTGTGCCTATCACAGGAGACCCGGAACTCTTCTCCTGAAACCTGTAAGTGTTCTTCGTTGCCCGCTCGAATTCAAACTCTATCTCTTTCTTCTCCATGTTTTCTCACCCTTCAAAATCTTCTCAATCTCCGTAATTCCACATTTCCTTTCCTCATCTGGTTGAAACACGTTCACACCCAATCCCATACGCTTCTGTCATATGATCTGACGGCAACCAGCCTGAACTTTGCGTCAGGATGCCTTTCCGATGCACTGTACAGGACCGAGAGCTGGTCATCCATCATGG
>JAKAWU010000076.1 GCA_021816965.1 Thermoplasmata archaeon
CACTAAAATACTGATCTCCATACTGGTAGTTTTTACAATATTGATAAGTTATACGGCATATTCTGATATTTCTTCTTCAAACAACACTTCAAACATAAAACCCAAGATGCTTTCAGAAAAACAGATATCGAATCTCTACCATTTTCATAACTACGCAAGTTTTCTCTATTCAAACACTTCAAATTTTAATCTTTTAGAAAATAGTTACTGTGGATATTCGGTATTGAAGGTGTACCACAACAACACGTACAGAGGGATGTTTTTTGATAAATTAAATATTTTTAAGAACATCGCGGATTTGAATCAATATTTGCAAGGTTGCAAGTACGTATTCAACCAAAGCCAAATAGCATCGGAAAGATGGAATGGTAACATTGATTTCACATTTTATATTTGTGACATTATGCTTAATTCAAGTTTCATCAACAGTACTTATAATGGTTGTGGTGATTATGCAACTTGGTTTTTTGCAGTAAATGGAACAAAATTAATTGACTTTTTTATACCTTCTTACATGTTCCAAATATATACTGTTTTTACAAATCTTGCAGAAATCCTTTTTACAAACGCAAAAAACATCACGTACAGTACTTTAAATCAAAAATCAATCTTTTTCTAACATTTTAATTTATTCCACAGTATTGCGGGTGGAACATCTTCCATACTGATGTTGACTATAAGGAACTCATTGAAGAACTCTATTTCACCTTGGTTTTGGCATGAGATTTTTGACAATAATGTTGGAAATTAGAACCAAGTGAAATCCATTCATTATAAGAGGAATTATATTTATAGTGTAAGGGAATTAAGATCATGGTCAGGAACGAGATAAGTTCAGGAGCTCTAGTATGCAGGGAAAAAGATGGAGGAATAGAATTTTTGCTTCTTGCACGAAAGGAAGGCTTCATGGACTTTCCCAAGGGTCATATAGAAAAGGGTGAAACTCCTGAGATTGCAGCCATAAGGGAGATCAAGGAAGAGACTGGCCTCACATGTACATTGATTCCAGATTTCAAGGAGGAGATGAATTATCATTTCACAGGGAAAAATGGCATCATAAAGAAGAAAGTTATCCTTTACCTTTCAAAGGTTTCAAATGATGAGCAGGTCATTATATCTCACGAACACGAGAATTTTTTATGGGCCCCTTTCGAGAAGGCAATAAAGATAGTGAAGCACAAGAACCAGAAGAGAGTCCTGAAGCTGGCCATGGAAAAACTGCGGAATCAGAGCTCTCCAGAAAATTGAACCTTTTATTTATTATATATATTTGCAATATCATGGAGTGTTTCCTGTAGAGAGAATGAGGAGGCTCAGAACAAGTCAGGAGTTAAGAGATCTTGTATCTGAAACGACCATAAACCTGAACAAACTTGTAATGCCTGTTTTTGTCGATGAAACTTTAAAAAATCCACAGGAGATCAGGAGTATGCCAGGCATATACTCATACGATCCTGATTCTGTGGATGATTATGCTGAAAAACTAAGGAATATGGGTATAAGGAATGTGCTCGTATTCGGAGTTCCCTCAGCCAAGGATCCCATGGGGACTGAAGCATACAATCCTGAAGGAGTTTCACAGAAAGCCATAAGGAAGTTTGCAGAGAAGGGCCTTGTAGTAATGGCAGACCTCTGCATGTGTGAATACACTGATCATGGGCACTGCGGTGTTCTGAAGGAAAAAACTGTCCATAACGATGAGACAATAAAACTGTATGGAAAGATAGCAGTGAGCCAGGCAAGAGCAGGGGCCCATGTGATAGCTCCAAGCGGAATGATGGACGGTCAGGTGAAAGCAATCAGGGAAGCACTGGACAGTGATGGGTTTTCTGATACACCTATCATGGCATATTCAGCCAAATATGCATCCCAGATGTATGGCCCATTCAGGGATGCGGCAAAATCGACTCCATCCTTTGGAGACAGGAAAACCTACCAGATGAATCCATCCAATGCAAGGGAAGCCATAAGAGAAATGGAATTGGACATAATAGAAGGTGCAGATATAATAATGGTGAAACCTGCATTATTTTATCTGGATGTTCTGAAAGAAGCAAGAAATAGATTCAATCTTCCAATTTCAGCATATGGGGTGAGCGGAGAATATTCCATGATAAAGAATGCGGTTGACTCGGGGCTTCTTGGAGAGGATGCCATCAGTGAATATATCATGTCTGTTTTCAGGGCTGGTGCTGACATATTCATAACATACTTTGCTGAATATCTTGCCCAAAAGGGGCAACATCGTGTCAGGGTATAACACATAATATCCAACCTCTCCTTATAGCAGGGAATGTGTTCAAACACAGATTATTCCTGATTCCGCGAGCAGTAGAAAATTATATTTCTTTCAGGACTAATTATAAGGAAATAGATAAAAACATCAAACACATTGTTTAAATTCATTATTAATATACTGTGGAAAAGCGTGGAGCCAAATGACTGGTGAAACTGATATACCATGGTACAGAGATGCCATTTTCTACGAAGTCCCCGTAAGAAGTTTTTACGATGCGAACAACGATGGCATTGGTGATTTTAAAGGAATGTCGGAAAAGCTGGATTATATCAAGAGCATTGGAGTTGACTGCATATGGGTTCTTCCATTCTACCAGTCTCCGTTGAAAGATGATGGTTATGATATAAGTGATTTTTATTCCATCAATCCCGACTATGGAACAATGGAGGATTTTGAGAACCTCATAACTGAAGCACATAAAAGGGGCCTGAGGGTCATTGCCGATCTTGTTCTGAACCATGTTTCGGATCAGCATCCATGGTTTCAGGAGGCAGCATCCTCGAGGGACAATCCTAA
>JAKAWU010000035.1 GCA_021816965.1 Thermoplasmata archaeon
ATCCCACATGTTTCCACCGTTAAGTTCCATCCGAAATCCCATCTTCCGACACCTGTATCACCGCTTCACCCTCAGGGAGATATGGTGAATCAATCAGCCTTGCTATTCTTTTTCCCGCCTTTCCCTTTCTCAGATAGATCCTGAATGTTGCGGCGTGTCCTACGATGTTTCCCCCAACAGGTGCCATTGGGTCACCGAAAAACACGTCGGGCCTTGCTGAAACCTGATTTGTGACTGCTATGACCGCATTGTGAAGTGTTCCGAATCTGAGAAGATCGTGCATGTGCCTGTTCAGAAGCTGCTGCCTTTCTGATAATGAGCCTCTTCCCATAAATTCCGACCTGAAATGTGATGTGAGTGAGTCCACGATCAGAAGCTTTGCAGGATGCTCCTTTGCAATTTCTCCAGCTTTGTCGCCAAGAAGAATCTGGTGGTGTGAATTGTATGCCCTTGCAACCCTTATTCTTGACAGAACCTGATCTGAATCAAGGTCCTTTGCCTTGGCCATCTGAATTATTCTCTCAGGCCTGAAAGTATTCTCTGTATCTATTATGATCACATCGCTATTGAAACCCCCTCTTTCTTCAGGCATTGTTGCCATGACAGCGAGCTGGAGCATTATCTGTGTCTTCCCTGAACCGAATTCACCAAAGAATTCAGTGATTGCCTGTGTTTCAAGACCTCCGCCAAGAAGTGTGTCAAGGTTCTCGCTTCCGCTTTTAAGCTTGTGCACATCCTTCCTTCTTTGATATATCTGTTCCCCTGTCTCAAAATTGCCCACCTCTGCAATCTTTCTTGCAGATGCTATGATCTTTGCCGCTGCGCCCTCTCCAATTCCAGTTAAATCAGCAAGATCCGATGGGGATGCTACTGCTATGGCCATTACGTCTGTATAGTTGTTTTCCCTGAGTTTCTCTGCTGTTGCTTCTCCAACCCCAGGTATATCTTCTATGGTCAGTTCCTCTTTACTATCATCTTCTTTTTTATTCTTCTCGTTCTTTTCCATTTAAATTCCACCTATGTGCATTGCTCTATCTGTTTCGCTTAATGATTTTTCCCTGTCCATTGCCTGCATCATTGATCTTATGGCATCGACATTTTCAGGAACAACATCACTTTCCTGATGTACAGCCTGAATATATCTCAGGTTATTGCCGGAAGCAAATATTGATTCTTTCCATACTGCAATCTCAAAAAGATCTCCGCGTTTCCTTCCCATTTCCCTTGCCATATCCATTACCTGTGCTGTGGAAGTGATCCCCGCCTTTCCTGAAACCTCGATTATTCTCCTGTAATCTTTAAAAAGATCAGATACATCATTCTGTGTAAGTGTTTTTTCTGTGGTCACATTCACGCTGTGCACGTGCATGAGTGTTGTGGGAACCTTTATGGCCACAGTTGTGGCTTCTGGGATTTCAACAACTGTTTTCAAATCCGGTCCATGATGTGATGGGAATTTCAGTGAAGGCTCAACTCCGTTTATAGGCCCCTTCTTGCTGTCGTTTGGGTCGGTAGCTCTCCTTACGATTGTAGCGTCTACCTTCATGGCTCCAAATTTTTCCTTGATCACAGACATGGTTCTTGCAAGTCCTGTTGTATTGCATGATACAACACGCACATAATCTTTTCCCCATGAGTCTGTGAAATTGCTGTACGCATTGAAACTGATTCCTGTCACGCTGTTCTTCTCGCCACCCTGCAGAATCGCCTTTACCTTGTGTTTCCTGTACAGTTCCATGTTCTTCTCCCCCTGCCCTTCGGGAGTGGCATCTACAACAATATCAGCTTCTTCAAGAAGTGTTTCCAGTTCTCCTTGAACTTCTATATTCTCGTTTTTGAACACCTCAATATCTTCCTTCTTAATTGCATAAATCCTGTACGTCTTTGACGCTTCCCTTGAAACATAATCCGGTTTTGCCTTGACGATGCCAACCACGTTCATATCTTTCTGCATCCTCACGGCATCGGCAACTCTCCTTCCTATAGTTCCATATCCATTTATGGCGACTTTTATCATCTTATTCACCTTAAAATGTTCTACTATTTATACATAGAGTTGTCTGTATCCTCTGTTTTTGCTGCTTTGTATTCTTCTGATATCTTGTTCAACTGCTCATGGAGCCTGTTTACACTCTCCTCAAGAATTCCGGTATCAATGTTGAGTTTGTAGATGCTGTTCAGCCCCTTCACTATGGCGAGAACCGAATCCGGATCTGGAATATCAATTGCATGTGGTGAAATCAGTGCAATGGCATTGATATCTGTCATTATGCATTCGTTGATTATTGCACCCCCCATTCCAGATATGATTGCAGATTCTGCAACTTCAATTTTGTAGCTTGAAAGTTCTTTTATCCTATCAGCGCTTCCTACGAGATACGCAGTTCTCGGGCCAATATCCCTGATAGGGACGCCGTCTATCACCGCGAATTCCTTTATTCCCACTGATTTCAACCAAGTCATGAGTGTTTCACTCAAAAATGATAACCCGTCTGATCTCACCGGTACCTCAGATTGCACTACCAGAAGTGTTCCATCAGCGTTGGAGTAAACCCTGAAGGGGCTCCTCATCCTTCTGCCAACAAAAACAGTTACTGGAGGAATATATTTTGATTTTACCACCGCAACCTGATGCATGTTGAGTCTTTCTACAATATAACTTGTAACAAGGACACCAAGTGGAGTCTGGTTCATGAAACCACCTATTACAACGGGTTTGCTGAATTTCATTTCTTTTTGAACGATTATATTTCCGCCTGCTGGAGAATCCATGGTTGAATAGCCTTAGTGTGTATTTTATCTTTACTGTATATTTTTAATTATTTTTATCATAGGATTTTGCGAATTTCTGTCTCATAATTTATGGTAAAATTTCCAGTCAATAAAGTTCACAAAATTCCCATTTCCGTGCTAATAGAAGACAGGATTTTATTAAGATGTTTCTCAATAAATGAATGTAATTTAATGTATAATAACCTAATTTTCATATATTTTGATAAAACTTTAAATTCAGTAAAAAACAAATATGTTATATTCAAAACAGAAAATGATAAATAAGGTGATGCTTTTTTGTAATATGGATCTTACACATAAGTCTATGTTCAAGAAAGTGCTGAATGCATGGAACAGTAGAGATCCTGCCCATTTCCTGAAAATTGTGTCCGATTACGTAGTATACGAACATGCAGGCAGCGATTACATGATTTTAAGAGGAAAAGAAGAACTGAAATCATATCTCATGAATCTGTGGAAGGCAATACCAAATCTAACATTTGATTTCTTAAACTCAGCATGGAATGAGCCTGTTTTCTTTGTGGAATGGAATGCGGATGGAAACCTGATTGGGAAAAGATACGAGATAGTAGGAAACTATACTCCTATAAAATTTTCAGGAGTTGCGGTTATTATTCTGGATAAGGATGGTATTATACTTGAGCAAAGGACGTACTTCAATGATGTTGAAATCATAAAACAGGTGAGAGATGTTGCAAATACTTATCTTCCGCACTTTTGAAATTGAATAATTCCGAATTAATTTTCAGTCCCGGAGAATATATTCAAGTTTACAGCGATTTAGAGGAGAGATATTCATTTAATTCCTTGATCGCGGATTGCACATGAATGTTTATGCCGTTTTTTTCGTATTACCAATACAGATTTACCGGAAAGTGAAGTTGTTTCTGCATATAAGGAACAGTGACAGATCAAACACTCATCCTGTACCATAAAATCGTTCATCGAGATCTGATTGGTATACCACAGGAAATTCTATAGGATCAAAGTGCATGTTTTCGTATGTGTAATCCTTATTCTTCTTTCACGGATCATAGAAAAACGTACCGGAAAAACAATAGATAGAGTGAGGAAGTCTCAGAACAGTCTTGATGTTGTTCCGGTTAGTGTAAATAAGAAGCATATACATTTCATCGGAAAGCAGTGAAGAATTAAATATTCAGAAAGACCTTGGACTACCATATTCAAAAATCCATGGATGTGCACGTACATAATTTTAGATAATCTACAAAAAATAGTATAAAACACAGGCTTTGCATGAAACAATACTATTGCTTGTCATACGGAAATCAAGTTTGAAACGTATCGAATCATGCAGGTTTGTATGGAATTATTTTCTTGGATTGAGAAACAGTATATATGTTGAAGCAGGAAGCATATGCCCTTGGGCGTTGGAGGATGTCATGCGAGACAGTAGTGATATGTTCCCACCGTCCATGCCTGAGGATCACAGGCGGCAATTCTCATGTCCTTAGTCTTCATGAGATTTCCGTCACGTGAAACGCCGAAATATTCTGGAAATCCCCCAATCTTTTCCATTGCTGAAATTAACCTCTCCTTGATCTCCCTACTCTCCCTGCTGTAACCCCTGGCGTCCATTCCCATCACGATCATCAGGTTGTCATGGGGCCAGACTGAACCCCGCTGGTATGCCTTCTGATCAAAGAAAGGTGATCTGGATGATATACATCTCATCCCATACTCCGTGAGAATGTCCGGTTCCATGAGCCTGTCTATGATTAGCCTTTCCTGTTTTCTGGAAAGCATTCCTGAAAGAAGAAGATGGCCGGGATCTGTTGTCTCTGCTGTCTGAGCAACTCCGTCCCCGTCAATTGCAAGGGCATAATATCCTGTTTCTTCGATGAAGAAATCACTGTTCAGCGATTCTTTGATCGCACCTGCCCTGATCATTGCATCAGACTTCATTCCGGGTTCTATTTCATAAGAACTTCTTTCAAGTGCTGAAATACCTTTGGTAAGTGCAATGTATCCATAGGACTGGACTCCTATGGTTGATACAGGTTCTTTCATAGAATCGAGGATAAAGCCTGAACCATCCCTCCAAGACTGTGACATGATGTGGTTCTTCATATAAGAAATATATTTTTCCCTGATCCCAGAATCAATGATCCACCTGATTGCCCTTACTGTGGATTCGCTTAGCTTATGATCAATCCTGATTTCATTTTTTGAAACAAATCTTTCATACAACATCACAAATAGAGGCGTACTGTCTATTGAAAAATAATTTCTTCCCGTTCTTATCCATGGAACAACATTGATCCTTTTCCTTATGAATTCTGGATCAGGCTGAACTTCATGTATGATCTTTCCTGGTTCCTCTGCTGTCTCTGAGTTAAATTCCATTCCCTGACTCGATGCAAGAGAGATGAGTGTTTTCATTGCGATGGTGCTGTCCAGATCGAGGAGAGCCATTGCTGATATGATTGAATCCCTGCCGAAAAGTGCCCTGAACTTGGGCATGCCTGCATAAAGAAATCCATCAGGACTTTTAAGTTGAACAAGTGCGTTATTGATATCCATGTTAATGCATGTTAAAAAAAATAAAGTTTTTTTGGTAAAAAAATTTGGTATCTATCATCCTACAATAGGCTGATAGTAACCTGATGCGTACTGCTGTGCTACAGTGTAGTTGTACGATGTCAGCAGGTAGTTGTACATGGCCGAGTTCTCACTGCTCAATACTGAAGGAATGCTTGTGTAGTTTCCTCCGTTGACAATGATGCTTGTCCATGCGTTATCCATAAGGGTCTGCCACTCGCCAATCCATGGAACTGGTGTTCTCAGGAAAACTCCTGATGTCATTGCCTGGAGTGAAGCGTTTGTTGCAGTGTCTGAACTGTTGTATGCCTTCATTCCAAGTGCTGTCAGGTTTACTGATCCTGGCCACTGGTAATCCATCATTGAGTACTTGTTTGATGCGAGTCCCTTGTATGTTGCCCAGTAGGATGTCTTGTATTCAGGGCTGAAGTATTTGCTCAGGTTGTATATGAACTCCATTGAGTGTATATCTGCAGATGAGTTGAATACCATCGGGTTGCCTCCATCCTGAACGAACCACTGATAAAGTTCTGTTGCTGTGCTTGCACCGCCATGTCCCTGGAAGTTTATCATACCTGTTCCATAGTATTTGTAGAGTGTCTGTGCATCAGCGAGAAGTTGTGCGTTTGTTGTTGGTGCTGATTTTATACCTGCCTTGGTCATTGCTGAATAGTTTATCCAGACAAGAGGTATGTTTGCCCTCTCTGTGAGGAAGAAAATTCCGTGGAAGACTGTTGTTTCATAGTTTGTGAGGTTAGTGATGGACTGTATGGTTCCTGATGGGTTTATCTTTGCTGCGAGTGTGTTGATGTTCTGCATGTAGTGCCCATAAACAAGCGATCCAATATCCAGGTTGTCAATGCTCACGACTATGTTCTGCCCGTTTGCGCTTGTGACATCTGCCTCAACAGCACTCAGTATAGATGTTGCAACTGTGTTCACGTAACTAACATGAATGTTGGTATATGTTCCTTCAAAGTTGCTGATTATACCCTTTACAAATCCTGCGTCAGCTGGTGTTATGTCATCATAATAGGTTATGCTGACTGATGCATTGCTCTTGGAATATATGCTTGTCACGTTGCTGCTGGGTGAGGATGTATAGGCTGAATTGGAAACTGGAAGGAATCCTGTCTTTACCATGTACTCCTGCTGCACTGCTGGTGACATCATATATGCCATAAACTGTGCCATAGCATACTGTCCTGTCTGATTGGCCCCTGCTGCCATACCCAGAACATCTCCACCTAGAAGATGCTCAGAGTTATTGGTTCCTGAAGGGCCGGCATACACAAATATTTCCTGGCTGGATGCACTGGTGCTTGGAGCTTTAACAAGATTGTTATAATCCAAGGCCACCACTGATCCAACTATAATGATGACAACGATGATTGCTACTGCAGCTATCAAGGTGTTTTTCATTTTTTTTGGTTTTGTTTCTTGTGGTGTATCCATGATATCCTAAATGTATTTTATACTATTAATAGATTTTTGATAATTCATATTAAAAATAATTATAAAATATTAATTTCATTAAGGGAAAAGGCTTATTTTAAGGAAAATTTACCACTATTTTGCCAACATAATTTTTCCTTTATACGACATATCGCGTGACACGGTTGCCTGAATTTCTATTTCCCAAATTCCTCCACCAGTCTGTTATCAGTGTAAACATTGTACCTCCTGAGTGAAAATTTCATGGTGCTCCCTATTTTATGCCTCTTCTGTACCCTGATTGTTATGGATTTACCATCCATAGTAGACATGATGAAAAAACCACTCTCAGCTGCCTGGCATAACTGGACAGTTAACTGGATTCCGTCATCGCCCTCATTGACCCATGATGGTCTGAATCCAATCTGGGAACCTTCCCTTCCAATTACAGAACCATCTATGATATTCATAGGGTATTCCCCAATGAAGCTTCCCACCCATGTTGTTTCCGGTTTTTCATATAGATCATCATATGGACCTATCTGCTCTACTGTGCCATTGTGAAGTACTGCAACCCTGTCTGCAAGAGATTGTGCCTCAGTTTGATCGTGCGTCACGTATATGAAAGTGTGTCCCAATTCCTGCTGGAGTTTTCTCAGTTCCTGCCTTGCGTCATACCTGACACGGGCATCAAGGTTACTCAGTGGTTCATCCAGGAGGAATAGTTTAGGATTCCTCACGAGTGCCCTTGCAAGGGCCACCCTCTGTTTCTGCCCACCACTTAGAGTGGTTACATTCTGATGAAGTGCATCTGCAATCTTGAGGATGCTTGCTATTTCATTGACCTTCTTGTCTATGACGTCCTTGCTCTCACCGATCATTTTCAATGGAAATGCTATGTTCTTGTAAACATTCATATTCGGGTAGAGGGCATAGTTCTGGAATACCATGGCGATGTTTCTTTTATGTGGCGGTAGCCTTGTGACATCCTCCCCTTCCACAATTATCTTTCCTCCGTCAAGGTTCTCAATACCAACTACTGTTCTGAGGAGGGTGCTTTTTCCCATTCCTGAAGGCCCAAGAACCACCATGAATTCTCCCTCTTCCACGTCAAGCGATAATTTGTTCAATACTGTCTTGCTTCCAAATTTTTTTTCCAATTCCTGCAATTGCAATTTGTATGTCATGATGATAAACCTCCTGTAAACGACTGGCTCTTAAGATATTTCTGCAGTACCACTGCAACAATTATCACCGGTATGGTGAAAGTAAGGGCAAAGGCAGAAGCTTCAAATGAAACTGCCCTGGTGACATAATTGTATAACTGTACAGGGAATGTTGACTTCACTGGTGATATGATAACCGCATATGTGAATTCATCCCATGATGTCATCCATGATAAGAGAAATGCCACAAGTATTGCAGATCTGTTCATTGGTATCAGAATCCTGTACATTGTGGTAGGAAGATTTGCCCCATCAACTCTTGCCTGATTTTCCAAATCCCTTGGAAGGGCCCTGAATCCCCCAAGAATTATGAATATTGACAGTGGAAGAACAACAAGTTCCTGAGCAAGAGCCACCCCATACATGTTTGACAGGCCAAGTTTCAGGAACTCGACAGATATGGGAATTGCTACCACTATGCCAGGCATCATGTTAATCAGAAAGAAGAATATAATGAATTTATTTGCAGTTCTGACACCTATCTTATTCAATCCATAGGCTGCAGGTATTCCAAGGGCAAGGCTCAGTCCACCAACCATCATTGCCACATAGAAACTCCTTGTGACCGGGCCAGTGAGATCCAGGGCACTGTATGCCTGGATAATATTGTAAAAAGTGAAACCTGGCGGTATCTGCGGAGGATATGGACTGAGGTTGTTTAAGGGAGCTGGGACAAATGTGATCAGAATCAGCACATACAGAGGATAGAAGAAAATAATCGAGAGTATTATTGCCCCTATATACAGTGGCAAATTCGATTTCCATGATGAATTAACGCTCATAACTCTTTGCACCTCCTTTCCAGAGGACAATAGACGCATACCCCAGAATTATGAACAGGAGTATTGTTGATGCGGCATATGAATAATATATAGTTGTTGAGGAAGTCTGATAGAATTCATAAATAAGCGTTGTTATGAGTGGTGGATTATATCCAATTATAACAAGAGGGAGTGCAAAAATATTGAATTCGCTCACACCCCTTATTAGAAGGGCTATGGCCATTATTGGAGCTAGATTAGGAAGGGTTATGCTGAAGAATCTCCTGAAGGCCCCTGCTCCATCAGTTTTGGCTGCTTCATACATGGATGGAGAGAGCCCGGACAGCCCAGAGAAGAGAATCAAGGCAACCAGTGGCGTGTTTTTCCAGTAATCTGCAATAACCACCACGCTTAGAGATGAACTGGAAGTTGCTACCCAGTCTATGGGCCTGAACCCAAAATCAACAATAAATGAATTTGCATATCCGCCAACTGCGGAAAATATCTGAGAAAAAATAAAAGCGCTCACAACCGTGGATATCCCGTATGGGATTATCACCAAAGAAGAGAATAGCCTGTTTCCCCTGAATGGCTTTACCATTATCATTGCGATGAAAAGCGCAAGAAACAACTGCAGTATGAGCGCACCTATACTTACAAGCATTGTGTCTATGAGTGCTTTAACCAGCCCATAATGGAGAAGGGCAGAATAATTTGAAAATGTGTAGGAACCACCAGGGGTGAGAAAACTTCTGTAAACGGAGAGAGCAGCGGGAAAAATGGAAAGTGCGCTCACATAAACGAGAGCAGGAATAATAAATGCGATATATTTCAGGTTATGACTCTTTAGCATCGTACTGTCATAACATTTTATTCTATTAAAAGTTTGTAGAAAATAGAATTTTATATAATCCGATTGATAGAGCTCCTCGGCTCATGTGCCCTGAATAAGTCTTTTCCATGATTTCACTTTCTAAATGATCGTGATAGCATGTGTTTCTTTTTACAACTTTACATTCAGAGTAAATTTCATGCATTTCTCATAACTTCAGGATGGAAAATAGGAAATACCTGATTTATGCTTTGTTTTTAAAAGTAATTAGTTAATAGTTATTAAAATGATTAACTATATATAAATTTGTTAATTTAACATGTATGGTACTGAGAGAATATAGTAATGCAAAATTGCTTGGTAGCATTACTGCCTTTGTTATTGTGGCTATAATAATGGGCATCATTTTGATTCCAATTGTTGAAATTGCATCATCCGGCCCCTCTTTCAGGTTTCCAACCTCTTCAGATATATCAAATGCATCAGGAATCAATGTAAATTTTACAGAACAGGGATCCCCAAAATCCACAAATGGATCAGGAATATCCAGTAATTCTGATGTAGTTTCAGGCCAGTATGTTTACTACAACAGCACTTCTGACGGATTCTTTGAACTTGTTGAAGTAAAAACGTCCAGCAGCACAAACAGCAGTGAGTTATACTCCAATTTTTACGATAAGTTCAAGTCTGATTACAAGAACGATACATCAGCCAACAGTATATCTTCCAATCAGTCTGCTTTTAGATTCACTTATTTCTACTTCTCATCTTCCGGGTTTCTCCATTTCAAGGTATCTATGGGTTACAACGGGCTTTACATGTTCTTCCTCTTGTATGAAGGTTCAGCGGCTGTGGACATTAATAACACTGCAGAAGCAGTCATTCTCCAGATGTGATCTCGTTATATATCTGGATCTGATTGCTGCGATGAACATCTACAAACTGGGAATGATGGAGGCTATCTCTGAGCGTATATTGGATAAGTAAATTCATTTTTTATTGCATTGCCTGTATCTCTGCAAGCCAATACAATAAATGAGAGAAATATAGAACTGGCTATTGCACTGGAATGTGTGGATCTGGACAAATATGCAGAAAGCCTAATTAAAATATAACTTCGAAGGGGACTTTTTACCATGACTCTTGAATCTGATTTTGGAGCATTATGAACTTAAAAAATAGCACCCTCTAAATTAATTACAACTTCCTACCTATATTCGTAACAAAATTTGGTTTGATTAATTTTCCAAATGGGCCTGGCCGGATTCGAACCGGCGATCTTCGCTGTGTGAGAGCGACGTCATGACCACTGGACTACAAGCCCTTCTGCAGTAATTTTCCCTTTGCTTAAATTTTTTATGCTTCTATACAAGTTATACAGCTAAACGGTTTCATCTCTTATGGAGAATATCTTTGTCCTGCTTCTCATACCTGACATGAATTTTATCCTTGATTCAGGTACTTTCATGTACTGGGATATCTGGTGGATGACATCCCTGTTTGCCATGTTGTTTCTCCGTTCAACCCTGGTGTGGACAATGAGAATCCCATTTTCCATAAAGGGCTCGCCTGATCCACTAATCACTCTGACCTTTATGATCATATTTGAATTTTCATTCCCTCATAGAATTTATGTCAATGACAAACCTGTACCTGACATCGGAATTCACAGTTCTCTGGTACGCCTGATCTATGTAATCAGCATTTATTTTCTCGACGTCTGCAACAATTCCATTCTTTCCGCAGAAATCCAGCATCTCCTGTGTCTCCCTTATTCCACCTATGTTCGATCCTGCAAGAGATTTACGTCCTCCTACCACAGATCTTGCATTCACGGTGTAATTGTAACCTATCTCAGGCAATCCCACAAGAACCAGTGCACCCTCTGGTTTCAGGAGTGATAAATAAAGATCAAGATCATGAAGGGCTGGAATGGTGTCAAGAACGAAGTCAAATTCATCCCTGTGTTTCTTCAGGGAATCCATGCTGCCTGAAATAACCACATCTTTTGCTCCTAGTCTCTTTGCCTCATCAGCCTTCTTCTGGTTTCTTGTGAGAACTGTCACATCGGCTCCCATCGCATTTGCTATCTTCACACCCATGTGCCCAAGGCCTCCAAGCCCTGCTACAGCGACTTTGTCTCCCTTTCCAATTTTCCATTTCATGAGTGGAGAATATGTAGTTATTCCTGCACAGAGAAGCGGTGCACTTCCTGCAGGATCAAGATTTTCAGGCATCTTCAGCACAAAACTTTCCTTCACTACTATACCTGTTGAATATCCCCCATAGGTTCTCTTGCCTGTGAACACATCCGGGGAGTTGTAGGTATATATTCCTTTGCGGCAGTAATGCTCATTTCCCACTTTGCAATGTTCACATTTCCCGCAGGAGTCCACAATACATCCAACACCTACCCTGTCACCTTTCCTGTACTTTGTCACTTCGGGCCCAACTTCCTCAACAATCCCAACTATTTCATGCCCAGGTATGACAGGATATTCTGCACCTCCCCATTCATTCCTTGCAGTATGGATATCACTGTGGCATATGCCACAATAGTCTATCCTTATCCTGACATCATCATTTTCAGTGGACCTTCTCTCGATCTGTAATTTTGTGAATTTTTCCCTCTGTCCTTTGACTCCATAAGCTGAAACTGTTTCCATCTTTTTCATATGTTCCACATGCAACTTTACATTAATAACACTTAAGTCACACATAATGAACATATTTATCATTTGTTTTGCAATCTTTCAAGAATGCTAGATATCATAGAAAATGCTGAAATCTTTGGAAAAATTTAATTAAATTGTGCCTATACGTTTATGCTCTATGAAATAGTATGTCTGATCATGATGACATATGACGACGTGGAGCAATAACTTGCTCTATCACAATGGGCCTCTGCATGAGTATAGGATCTGTTTCCTGCCATGAAATGTCGATCAGAGATGAGCGAAAAACTCCCCGTGGGTCAGTGGAATCACGATAATGACTGGTTCCCGTTAGATCGGGGAAAATTCAAGTGATTAAAATGGATGGAAACGATGTAGAACTGAAAAATCCAAAGGTCGATGATATAGTATCTGCTGTGAAGAGATACATAACGCCATATGAAATAGAAGTCAATCCGTTTTCCGTCAGGTTCAAATTCCTGGACAGCGATAATCCTGAAGTTTCCAGAAACTTTTCTCTGCTATACAGGGAACTCTATAGTATGGGTTATCTTGCAAGGGTTGTGAAGGATTATGAAAATTATATAGAAGTTTCCCAGAACCAGCAGAGGAAATTTGTTTCAAGCAAGGTGAATGTTGTGATGCTTGCACTCACAATCCTCTCGACACTCTATGCAGGGTACCTCTTCTCCCTTGACTTTGTCTCCCCTGGGCCCAACAGTTACTGGCAGGCCCTATTATATGGTGCCGTGTTCTTTTCTGCACCTCTTCTGACTATCCTTGGAATACATGAACTTGGGCATTTCTTTGTTGCAAAACATTATGGGTTGAGGGCATCCCTGCCTTTCTTCATACCTTTCATACCTCTGGGTTATTCCATAGGAACCTTTGGCGCGTTCATTTCAATCAGGGATCCATTTCCAGACAGGAAGATCATGACCAATATAGGTGCAGCTGGCCCCATTGCAGGTTTCCTTACCGCATTTCCTCTTCTCTTTGTTGCAAACTACCTGCAGGGATCAATTGCACCTGTGAACGATTTCATACCATATTTCCTGAACTATCCTCAAATATATTCTTTCCTGAACCTCACAATGCCTGTGGGAACACCTGTTTTTCCCATGGTTCTCGCGGTATGGGTGGGAATATTTGCCACTGCAATGAACCTCATACCTGTGGGCCAGCTTGATGGAGGACATATTGTAAGGGGAATTGCGGGAAGAAGAGCCTCGGTGATCAGCTACATATTCCTTATGTTCCTGATCCTGTTGAGTTATTTTTACCTGGGATGGATGCTCATAGCATTCCTCATGCTCTTCCTAGGCCTGAAACATCCTCCTGCTCTGGACGATAACACACCGGTGGGAAAACTGCAGATTGCCATAGGCATCTTTGCGCTGTTCATATTCCTTATCTCATTCACATACATGCCATTCTATACATGATAGGGGACGGAATATGCTTCTCTCTTTTGTTTACCTGCATCAGGATGCACCTAAAAAATCCACAATGAAGAAACTGGAAAGACTTGGAGTTGCCTCAATAGTGCCTGTGAAGGATGCAGGAAGGAAGCTTGTCCTGAGGGGAGATGCTGAACAAACACTCACAGCCAGAGACAGGAATCTGGTTCTCTCAAAAGGAATCTGCATAATAGAGGGATCATGGAAACAGGGGGAACTCCTGAACGGAAGACGGTACAAAATTGAAAGAAGACTTCCAGTTCTGGTTGCATCCAACCCTGTAAATTACGGAAAAAGAAATATTCTGTCCTCTGCTGAAGCAGCCGCAGCAGCACTGTATATCACAGGATTCATCATGGAATCAGAGGAGATTCTTTCAAAATTCACATGGGGCCATGCATTCATGGAGGTCAATGGGGAACTTCTGGCTGAATATTCTGCCTGCACCGATGAGGAATGCATGAAAAAAATTGCCTCAGATTTCGGGCTTATATGAACCTGAAGGGATTTGATTAGAGTATTAAGCGAATGCCTGAGCACAACAGGCAAAACTCAGGAAGGCATCACCTTTATTGTGTTAATATCCGTTCAAAACGCGCATTGAATACGCTTACGAACTGTAATACGAAGGTTGAAATAATGGTACTAAATTCTGTAGTATGAGTAAGTATACAACAATTTCCGCAAAAATATCTGAAAAAGAAAGTGAAGAAATCAAGAAACTCAAGCTAAATCCCACGATGATTATTCGAAAGGCTGTGCAAGATGAAATAAAGAAAGCTAAGAATAAAGACTTGATTGAAAGAATGGAAAAAGTCAGGCCTATAATCTCAAAATTGAGGATAGATGAAGTGGTCGCTGACATCCGGGAAGATAGAGAAAGATGAACCTACTAGACGCTTCTGCGATTTTTAATCTGTTTCAGAGCGGAAAGTATCATCTGCTCTTTGCAGGGGCTACAATTCCTCTTGCCAAGTATGAAATAGGTAACATCCTTTGGAAGAATCATAGAATCAAGGATAGAATTTCAAAAGAAGAGGCAAAGGAGTCCGGTGCTGTTTTATTTGAATTACTCGATTCCATGGAAATGATTGTTCCTTCTCCAAATTCTACCCTAAAATTTTCCTTGGAAGAGGGCCTGACTTTCTATGATTCGTCCTATCTCGTTTCTGCTATCGAAACTGGTTACGATTTAATAACGGATGATACGAAATTACATAGGATTGCAACCCAGAAAGTGCAGACTCGAAAAAGCTCAGATCTAAAGTGAACTCGTTATGATACGAGTTTCCCTGACATCCTCTCCTCAACTAAAGCATCGGAGGTTCCTGCTTCATTGACAGTGCCCCTTTCATTCGATCCAGAGGTCTTACTCTATCTCCCGCCACCCTTTTTCGATGGTTTATCATGCTTCAAATCTCGCATGTCCTGCGGTACTGGATTAGATATACTTTCTCTCATATTATGAGTTTTGCATTTCATATCCTCCCTGAAGGTCGGAACTTTCTTGCTCAGAAGTTCGTAAAGTCAACAATTTATAATAGCGCCAATGGATCGGTTGGGCCCCATGCCTTACCATCATGG
>JAKAWU010000036.1 GCA_021816965.1 Thermoplasmata archaeon
TTCCCGCTGTTGTATATGAATCTGGATTCATGGAATTCGGGTTTCGGTATTCCTGTCTTTTTATCAGGCATTCCATGTTTTGCCTCTGGAATATACGCGTCAATGCCATTTTCAGCCATGGATTTTACATTATCCATGGAGAAATATCCCCTGTCCGAGAGGGATTCCATTTTATCAGATCCAAGGAATTCCTTCGAACTCTCAGTAAGAGGTACAAGCGAAGCATAGTCGGTTGGATCGTTGGTCAGATCATAATCAAGAACCACTCATTATATGGCTTAATACAGCTTCATGAATAAATCTATTTGTTTTTAAAGCCCTGATTTCCGGAGTTCAAGAATTTTCATACAGCCCCTATATGCACATACATAAAACAAAAAACTATATCAAAAAAGAAAGAAATAACAGAGTCAGTGATAGATAGTGACAGAGTGTCTCTTGCGGAAGTCAAGTTCGAAGTCCATTCAAGGTGTAATTTTTCTAAATATTTGCCCGATACTCAACATGAATGCAATTAAAACAGCGGTTGAAGCTTTATAATCATCATCCATAATGAATTTTCTTATCTTAGGTGAATATTTTTTTGGGTTATGAACCGCTTCCTGAACGTTGTCTGTTATGGTTTCAAAATTGAACATGAATCCCTTTATAAGATCAGAGTTCTTTTCCGATCCCAAGGCACCCATTACGGAAACTAATACATTCATCGTTTTCATTAAGGCTATTGTAAATTCTTTGGATGAAAAGAACTTTCCGAAGAAGTCGACGTCTGTAGGTAAATAATTATTGGAAACAGACTTCATCAGGTCAACTATCCCTGCATCTTGCAGCTTGTCAAGAATTTCGAGCAATGATTCGATGACCTCAGCGTTATTCTCAATCTTGGAAAGAATTGTTTCTTTGTCATCCTTTTTTGTTCCGTTTCCTGACATTTACATCACTCCCCTGAGCATAGCGCTAAAATAGGTATCCGCAGAAGTCCATTTCAAAAGGTAATCTAGTTTGCTCTGGGCAACTGCTCTAGGCGGTTTGTTGTATGAAAAATAGAGGGTCATTGCTCTCTCATCGCCCGTTACAGTGGTACAGGCCACTGATCCATCATATTTATCATCCGATACAAATCCCGATATTTCTGATGCTATTCTCGAGGCAACATATTCCGACTCAAAATGAGCAGTCGCTCCTGCCTTTGATATGGGCAGATTGGTTGCATCACCAATAACAAATATGTTATCATAATCACCATATGTAAGTTTGTATTTATCCACATCTATATACCCAACCTCATCGGCAAGTCCTGATTTTGTTATAACTTCCTGTCCTTTGTGTGGAGGAACAAGAACCAACAAATCATATGGTAATTCTTCACCTTCAAGTGAATTAATTTTCTTGGCTCCTGAATCTATGCTTTCCACGTTGAACATTGTGTGATACTGAATATTTTTCTCATCGAAGAGCTTTTCAATATACACCGCCACGTTTTCAATGGTAAAGACACGATTAAGAGGAAAGATATAGTGAATCTCAGTGTCTTGAAGTATACCTCTTTTGTTAAGATATCTATAAAGCTGGAATGTAAATTCATACGGGGCGGGTGGACATTGATAAGGTATGCTAGAAGGGCCTATCACAATTTTGCCACCCTTGAAGCCTGAGAGTTTTTTCTTAAGTTCCAGTGAGCCTTCTAACGAGTAGAAGTGGTGTGCCTCTGAGTCAAAGTGTGGAATCTCCTCAGGGACAAACCTATCCCCTGTCGCAATTATTAGATAGTCGTATGTATGCTCTTTTCCGGATTTAGTAGTTACCTTTTTGTTCTGTATATCAATGTTAGATATTGTATCCTTCACATAGTTTATACCATGATTGAAAAGAAATTCTGGTTTTTTAATGCTGTCCTGATATCTTTTCATCCCAAGTGGAATGTGAATTCCATCAGGTTTAAAATAGTGAATTTTAGAATTGCCAATCACCGTTATATCCGCATCTTCGGTCGGGATCAAAAATCTCATTTTGTTGGAGATGATGGTTCCTGCTGCTCCATCACCAAGAACCAGTATCCTATTGCTCATTCACTTCTCTCCTTTGGTTTTTTTCATGACGATTTCATAATATCCTTCATGCTCGAATACACCTATAAGTTCATTGTTTGACTTTTTTATCCATGCACTGGCATCTCTCTTGGTTCCACTATCTGTGGAATAAACAGATATAATATCATTCAATTTGGCAGCCTTGTATGCCTTGATCAACTCCATAAGTGGACCTGGGCAAAAAGAACCTCTCGCATCTATTATTTTTGTCGGCTTTATTTTTTCATCCATATTTTCATCTCCTTAATATTAAATAAAGAATGTCATAGATTCTTTAGAAAGTGAAACAAATTCATTTACTCCTATAATATCATCTACAATTGGATCTAAGTCTTCTTTTTTTACTTCAAGCAGATCAGCAAACATTGCACAGCCATAGACCTTAATGTTCCCAACCTCCTTCGCATTTTTCAACATTGTTATCCAGTTCGGTACATTTTTCTGTTTCATCAAGGCGAAAACTTTATCCTTCATTTTCTGTCCATCAAAACTCAGGTCGGGGGTAGTTTTTCCATTTTTAATTGTTCTTGTAAGCCCCCAAAAAGTGACAAAAACCTGTACCTCAAGATCATTGGCAACAGCCCCGGAGGCGATAATTGCTGCCGCCATAAGCTTATCTTCCGTACCAGAGAATGCTATTATTGACATCTTATCGTTCATATTACCACTATTTGTAAATTAACAAAATATATTTAAGTAAAATGCCTCATTTGCAAGCCTAAAGTTTTAATAATTAACACACGTTCCATTTCAATCAAAAAGTGTATAATTTTAATAGTGGTAATATGTTAATCCAGTTCAGAGCACATACAATCAATTATCATTGTTAACTCATCCTTAGAAAATGTTTTACCGTCGTTTCATTGAAAACAGACTTCAGGAAATGACGTATTTCAATATGGAAAACTGGTCAATTTGTGTTTCTAAACTTGATTGTTCGTCTAAAAATCAATGGAAACGCTTTGCTTCAATTGCTTAACCTTATGACGGATTTTATCATACTGTCGAATGGGAGAAATTCATACGCCGGCTAAGAACAACATTACAATAATGTATTACGGTGGATGGATCAGTATAGAGAAGTCTGAGGCGTTCTCAGGATTCTCTGCAAAAAATACCAATTGTTGACAATCGGTATTCTTGGAAATAAAGCTGCAATGAGCTTCAGCCACATATAGAAACCCGTTGGTTGCTCCACTTCGAATTTTCTGTCGCCACGACTTATGGAGATGAGCAATGCTGGCATTATGAAAAGGAGTGATATGGTTGAATGTGCCTGATCGTATTGTAATCGTTGAATACATGTTCTATCAATTTCTCTGCGTCCTCAAATGTTTCTAGAACGTTGATCCAGATATAATCTTTTTTCAGTGAATTGTGGAATGATTCAATATCCCCATTCTCTTCAGGAGTGGGTTTCCGTATGTACTCCGACTTTTATGTTCATAAGATAAACCATTCTATCTGTTGTCGTGATTACATAATGGATTTCGGTCGGTCTCCCACAGCATATTAGTGAGGGGGCTTTATGAATTCATTTTTTCTGGTTCTATTCTTATGCTTTGCATATGGAAGCGAAGGGTTGTTTCTTCTCATGATAAGCATGACCGTATTAGTGTTCGTGTGAATACCGGAATTCTTCAGCAGAGACCATAAATATAATATATTGACATTAGTCGTATTTCTTAATAGTTGAAACTAGTTGAAACTAGTTGAAACAATGAATTTGCAGATACATTGCTGATCAATGTTTATCTGACAATCTATAATGTGCTCACAATGGGTTTCAAATCCAATATGGAGATTGAAAAAGTAGGACTCGCCTTTTAACATATGCGCGCGGGAGTGCGCCGTCAAAGGTGAATAGCCATGAGTGAAAGTCTCAACATATTAAAAACAAGAAGATACGAAACATGAGATAAGGATGGAATGGTGTAAACGCTCATTCTAAAGCAACTCTTTTCTATAAATACGCCTAATTCTATAAGTGCATCAAAGAGGTATGACAGTTCCAGCAACATCTGTTCAATTTATGGACTATCATTTTGCCTGTTACTTTAAATACGTGAGGGATGTAATTATTGGTGATTTTGAATCTGGGTTACATCTGACATACTCCCACAGCTAAAGCTTTGGGGTTCTAAGGTCGCTATCGCTCATAACGTTGCCTCTTTAGGGATATCAGTGTTCCCTTTGCACGGATCCCTGTCTACGTGCAATCGACCTATGCCTTCCTCAAATACTGGATGCAACCCTATGTTGAACGAAGCGTTGGCATCGGCATGATCAACGTGCCCGCACTGGCACTTAAAACCCTTGCCTGAACGGTTGCCTATCTGTCCACACCTTGAACACTCCTTTGAAGTGTGGTATGGATCAACATATACAACGGGTATTCCAAGTAGTCTGGCCTTGTATTCTATCATCTGCTCAAGCTGATAGAATGACCAGCTATTCAGGGAATACCTGAAATTCCTGCCCGACTTTGCTTGCCTTATGCCTTTGAGATATTCGAGCTTGATTCCCATTCCATTCTGTTTTGCTTCCTGCACTATCCTTTTCGATACCTTATTATTGACATCCTTCTCTATTCTGCTCTCCCTTTTCTTTGATTTCTTCACCTTCTTATATTTGCCCTTCTTCTGGAGGTTCTTCCGCATGTTTTTGTATTTCTTACGGACATGTTCAGCCTGTTTCCCAAGCTTTAGGATTTTTCCCGTTACAGGGTTGCCCACTACGGCAATATGACCAGTTGTATTCCGGTCAACGCCAGGATAAGTTTCAGGTTCTATCATTGCGTTCTCTGAAATGTTCACGGAAATGTATGCAAAATTCCCGTCAAGCTCAATCTGGTTGATCTTCTCAAAATCATTCCTGAAAAGATAGTTTACCTCAAACTTGAGTGATGGCATGGATATTGTTCTCTTTTCATGATTGAACCTGATTCCCTGTGCCGGTATGGTCAGCTTTACACTTTTGGCTTTCCTGGCATTCTGGTTTCTTGAATATTTTCTGAGAATCTGGTTGGATATCACTGATTTCAATCCGAATTCCCTGACATCCTTGCTTGAGAGTGTTCTGTGTTCTATGGCAAATTGGGCTACTTGTCTCGCCTTTACAAGTTCAACAGAGAAATCCCTTCCATGTCGAATCTTATATGTCAAGATCATACGTTCTTCTGCTCCTCTATGTATTTCTTGATCACGGTCTCGGAGATGTGCCCAACGGATTCAACGTAGTAGCTTCTTGTCCACAGCGTAGGCAATCTGCTACTGAGTGCAGGGAATTCCCGTCTGAGTGTCCTTGAAGTATAACCCTTCAGCTGCTGAACAATGAAATGTGGAGACATTGTTGGATCGGCTTTGATGAACAGATGAACATGATCTGGCATCACCTCCATCTTTTCAATTGATGCACCAATCTCCTCTGCTTTTTGCACGAGCAGTTCCTTCAATCGTGTTTCAACTGAACCCACTAATACGTTCCTCCTGTACTTTGGGCACCATATGAGATGATATCCCACATTGAATACTGACTTATTGCTTAGTTTCCATCGCTGGGATACCATGACACTATGTACCTGCCACTCATATATAGGTTCGCATTCATCCTACGGCTTAAGCCGTAGGCTTTCTGCTCAGATGATCGTAATAATCGAAGCTTCTTCAGAAGGATAAAATCGAAAACGAATGGAAACTACATAAATAGTGTAGTGAAGAATGACCATATTGCATGAGCATAGAGGATGTATCATGAAGCAGAATCATTCGGTACACAATGTACAAGGCTGAAAGTGCCGGTACATTCACCGTACTCATAGAAACAAAATACACATCGCAGGAATGCTCTTATTGTGAAAACATGATCTGAATCTTTCAGAACGCAAATACCATTGCGATGCATGCAGAAATAAAAATAATAAGAAGCGGCATGGATAAGTTTAAAGAACTCTCAAATGTGAGAAAGTGCCGTCCCGAAGTTACGCCCGTGGAGATCGTATCTATACCCGCAAGGGCAAATCGGGTCGTTGAAACTGGAACCCCACCTCTTTAGTGGTGGTAGGATATCACGAAAGAATTTATAGGCACAAGATATTAAGGGACGATCAAACATATGCCATTTGCAGAATCCATTGAAAGAAGACTCAATAAGAAAATTTGCATGAGATGCGACGCCAGAAACTCTCTTAAAGCTGAAAGATGCAGAAAATGTGGCTATACTGGCCTCAGAATGAAAGCGAAAGAGAGACGCGGCGGACAGTGAATTAAATTGGGGGAAGGCATCTTAAGAGCAGCCATACTTAGGATGGAGGGTACCAATAACGAGGCAGAGGCCTATCGTTCCTTCAAGGAAGTTGGAGTTGAGCCAGTTTATGTTCACATTTATGAACTTGAACATAAAAAAACAAATCTAGAGGATTTTGATGCTATTTTTATTCCCGGAGGTTTCTCAGCAGGCGATTACGTAAGGGCAGGTGCAATATTTGCTCTTAGATTGAAGGCATCCGCTGGTAAAACTCTTCAGAAACTTGCTGAGAATGGAACGCCCATAATTGGACCATGTAATGGATTCCAGATTCTTACTGAAACTGGAATCATAAGCAGTGTACATGGAAAAAAGGATATGGTTCTCGATGTCAATGAGAGCGGCAGGTTTGAATGCAGAACAATTTATGTAAAATATCACGGCGGCAACAAAATGCTTTCCGGAATCCCTGAAAATACCCTTTTTGAAGTGCCAGTTGCCCATAAAGAAGGTAGATTGCGGTTTCTCAATGAGACATCATTGAAAGAACTTGAAAGCAATCACAGGATTATGTTTACTTATGAGAAACCTGATGGTGGAAGAGTTACTTACCCTTGGAATCCAAATGGATCCGTCGGAAACATAGCTGGAATATCTGGTGAATTTGAGAATGTTATTGGACTTATGCCCCACCCTGAAAGAATATTCTATGATTATCAGATATCCCCTGAGGGAAGGAAGAATAGGATGATACCATTCGGAAGAGTATTTTTCACAAGTGTGAAGAAATATATGGCTGCCCTCTGATCAGACTTTTCTGTGCTCTTTTTCTATCCTGATCAAAAGCTGTTTCACATTTTCCTTGAATGCTTCAAGGGTTGAATCGTTTACTATCATATAATCGGAAAGGGAAATTGCATTTCCAATGCCCCACGAAAGTTCCCTGTCATCCCTGCTAACAAGTTCATCCATGTTTTTCACATCATCATCCCTGTGCCTCTTTACAATTCTCTTGAGCCTCTCTTCCCTGTCTGTGTGGATTGCAACCATTACAAGGTCAGGAAATGATTCTTTGAAGCAGTTGAATTCTTCTATGTTCCTTAATCCATCTACAATGATCTTCTTCTGATCTTTAATCTCAATAATGATTCTCTTTGCCCAGATGCCCATCCCATGCTCTTTCCTTTCCTGATTTGCAAAGGCCCCTATTGCCCGATCTGTATTCTCAATATTTTTCTCTTTGGCGAATTTCCTCACAGTATCACCCATGTGATAATCTTTCCATCCCATGGATCTTGCAACCTTTATTAATTCGTCCTTGCCGGAACCGGGCATCCCGGTTATGATGATCATGGAAACCCCATTAACTGAACAGATAATAACATAATCATAGAAACGTAAATACTAATATTCATAATGAATTATTTAGAATGTTATATTGGATAAGTTCTTGGAAAATGCCTTAAAAGACCGACAAAAGTTGTTATGAAATTCCCTTTATGGTTATATACTTCAATGCATTTTAAGGATCATGTCTCATTCGTTTGGAGATGGAGTATTACTAAGAGTTGCAGAAGCTAATGCAACCGATCCGGGAATGTCGAGGGTCAGGCTCGACGAGGAATCCAGGATGGCGCTTGATGTTGAGATTGGCGACGTGGTGGAAATTGAAAAATCCTCCAAAAAAACCGTAGGAAGGGTATTCAGGGCAAGACCGGAGGATGAGGGAAAGCAGATTGTAAGAATCGACAGTGTTATGAGGAATAACTGTGGGTGTTCTATAGGAGACAAAGTACATGTCAAGAAGGTTAACATCGAGGTTGCAAGCAAGGTCATACTGGCCCCCATTATAAGAAAGGATCAGAAACTTAAGTTCGGTGAGGGAATTGATGATTTTGTACAGAAAACGCTGCTCAAAAGACCTATGATAGAACAGGATAATATCAGTGTGCCTGGACTAACACTTGTCGGTCATTCTGGACTTCTTTTCAAGGTTGTCAAGACAGTCCCCCCAAAAGTACCAGTTGAAATAGGAGAAATTACAAAAATTGAGATAAAGGATGAAGCTGCTTCCGAGATACTGGAAGATGTTTCCAGGATCAGTTACGAAGACATTGGGGGGCTCACTGATCAGTTGAGCAAGGTAAGGGAGATCATAGAACTCCCCCTGAAACATCCTGAACTCTTCGAAAGGCTTGGCATAAGGCCACCAAAGGGTGTTCTTCTTTACGGGCCTCCTGGAACAGGAAAGACACTAATAGCGAGAGCGGTTGCAAATGAATCCAGAGCAAACTTCTTTCCAATAAATGGGCCTGAAATTATGAACAAATATTATGGCCAGAGTGAACAGAAACTTCGGGAGATATTCACAAATGCAGAGGAAAAGGAACCTTCGATCATATTCATCGACGAGATAGACTCCATAGCACCCAAGAGGGAGGAAGTGCAGGGAGAAGTTGAGAGAAGAGTTGTGGCCCAGTTGCTTACCCTAATGGATGGACTGAAGGAACGAGGGCATGTGATTGTTATCGGGGCAACAAACAGAATAGATGCTGTAGATCCGGCACTGAGGAGACCGGGGAGATTTGACAGAGAAATCAACATAGGAGTTCCTGACAAAAAAGGAAGAAGAGAGATACTTCTCATACACACAAGAGCAATGCCGTTCAGCATGGATGAGGAAAAGAGGGCAAAGTTCATCGAGGAAATCGCAGACATTACCTATGGATTTGTTGGTGCTGATCTTGCAGCACTGGCGAGGGAATCTGCAATGAATGCACTGAGAAGATACCTTCCAGAGATAGATCTAGACAAGCCCATACCAACTGAAATACTTGAAAAAATGGCCGTCAACGAGGAGGATTTCAGGGAAGCCCTAAAAGCCATAGAGCCAAGCTCAATGAGAGAAGTGATGGCAGAGATACCGGATATTCACTGGACTGATATAGGCGGAATGGACGAAGTGAAGAGAGAACTCAGGGAGAGCGTAGAACTACCCCTTCTTAAACCTGACGTGTTCAAAAGGTTTGGAATAAGATCTCCAAAAGGATTCCTCCTATACGGCCCCCCTGGCTCTGGAAAGACGCTACTTGCAAAGGCTGTTGCCAATGAGAGCAATGCAAACTTCATTTCGGTGAAGGGACCGGAAGTCCTGAGCAAATGGGTTGGAGAGAGTGAAAAAGCTGTCAGAGAAATATTCAAGAAAGCAAAGCAGGTGGCCCCTGCCATTGTGTTCCTTGACGAAATTGACTCGATTGCACCCAAGAGAGGAGGGTACGGTGACTCAGGTGTCACAGAGAGAATAGTAAATCAGCTTCTCACATCACTTGATGGTGTGGAAGTACTGCAGGGAGTTGTGGTCATAGGGGCCACAAACAGGCCTGACATACTGGATAATGCACTGATCAGAGCCGGAAGATTTGACAAGATGATATACATTCCTCCGCCAGACAAGGAGACAAGACTGAAGATTCTTGAAGTACATACAAGGAACATGCCACTTGAAAGAGGGACGGATCTAGAGAAAATAGCAGAATTGACTGATGGATACGTTGGTGCTGACCTTGAGAACCTGTGCAGGGAGGCAGGAATGATGGCTTACAGGTCGAATAATGATGCCACAACAGTGTCTCAGGCAAACTTCATTGATGCTATGAAATCGATCAGGCCATCAGTGGATGCAGATGTAATAAAATTCTATGAGAATCTTTCCCAGAATATGGGCAAGAGTGTAAAAGAAAGAAAGAAACAGGTAGAGGAAATGGGCCTCTACAACTGATCTTTCTCAATTTTTTATAAACAGAAAACTTATTTGTTTTTTCCATTTTTTATTAGACAATGAAACATGAACCAAAGATATTTTTATTCAACATTGTTGAGATCACTGAAGAATGTGTTCATAAATGTAATTTTTTGTAAGAATACAGACAGGTTCCGTGTAATAGAAGAAAAAGAGCCAAAATTATCTCAGAACGGGACATAAGGAGCGGCAACTGATTAATTTTTTATGCTTAATTACATTACATAAATATGAAATTAAGATTTAACAAGATAAGAGGAACAACAATAGGAACTTCCGATGGTACGATCATTGGTCTGATAGACGATATAACCTTCGATAGCCAAACTGGAAAAATGACCGATGTCCTGACCATTCCAAAAGATTCAAAATTCCAGTTTCTTAAGAAAGACCAGAATGGCAGGTATATCATCCCATTCAGCTACCTGACTGCAGGCAAAGATTACATAGTTATGGATACCTCAAGAATCAGGAATTTAAAATGATCTAGCCGCCTTCTGTGGAACATACCTCAATATTCCAGCTATTCCGCCAAAGGCTTTTTTCAGGAGTTTTCCCTCTTCACTCTCTTCTCCAATCATTTCAACCTTTGCACCGCTTTCTTCGGCCATGGAGAATAACTTCCTGACAAGATCATCTTCATGATCCAGTTCCATTCCTGCTCCACATTTTGGGCAGGTGTTGTCTTCAGGCCTCTCACTGAATTCTGCAGTGTTATTGCAAGATGGGCAGGTATAGTAATATTTGGTTTTCCTGATTCCGTCTGACAGAATGAGGATATCCACTGCTTTCCTTTCCAGCGATTCCTGGACCTCCTTTTCTCCATATACTGCAAGTCCCTCGTCACCCTTCCGGACTTCCCTCATAAATTTATTAACAATATCCTTTTCTCTGGCAATCTCCATATCCTTCATGGATTCTGCTGCCTTCTCAACCAGTTCCCTCAACCCGGATTCATCCGTATAACCCACGTCATACAGATCCACAACCTTCCTCTTGATATCATTGAACAAGTAATCGTTCTCGAAGAAAAAGTTTTTTGTGGCCCCGGGGCCACCAATAAATATTCCTTTCATATCCCGAATAATGGGCATGTAAGTGTTGTTTATGATTTCCCCTATCTTCTTGAAATAATCATTTGCTGCTATCTCAATCAGCCTTTCGTATCTTCGTGAGGATTGCCCTCCCTGGTGATGCTTGCTTGGGACAAGAGATTGTTCATTAGTCACAACTGATATACTTGTACCATTTAGGAAACCAATAGTTGCCTCCTTCCTGTCGATCACAATCAGGCCATAAACGTCCTTTGCCTTGAGCTGGGCCATCAGTGGTTCTGTAAAAAACTGGGAATCGCATTTATATATAAAAGTCTGGATTGGTTCTGGAGGTTCTATGATCTGACTGAACATTTCGGTCTGATCCCCTCGTTTCTGAACATGCCCCACAAAAAACACAAGACCCGTTTCAGGTGGCTGTTTGTAATACTTGAGCTTGGACATTATGGATTCTATGGCTGAAAGAACATTTTTCCTTGTTGATTTAGATTTTATGTTTGCTGAAGTTGAAAATTCTTCTCTGAGGTATGCCACAACATCATATATCTGCCTTTCAGGCGGTATGTAGAGAGAAATCAGTTCTGTACCTCTGCCCTTGAGATTTGAGAGTCCCTCCAGAGCTTTCTTGAATTCATATCTCCTGAGTTGCTTCTCATCTGAAGGCATGATTGGAAAATTTATAATACTATTTAACTTTGATGAATGAAACGTATGAAGAAATTCATAATTTCCGTAGGCGGATCAATAGTTAACCCTGGCACTCCAGATATTCAGTTTTTAAACTCGTTCTCGAGATTGATACTGGATTTAAACCCATCTCAATTTGGAATTGTAGTTGGCGGAGGAAAGCCTGCAAGGATATATGTTGAGACAATGAGGAAACTTGGCTCAGAGAACTTCAGCATGGATAATGCTGGAATTCTGGCGACAAGAATGAATGCCTTGCTGATGTTATCTGCACTGAAATCTGAACAGAAACTTATTCCAGAAACTGTAGAGCAAGCTCACCACCTGCTCAAGACACAGAAAAGCGTTGTGATGGGAGGAACCGTTCCCGGTCATACCACCGATACAGTTTCAATGCTTCTTGCAGAAATATCCGGGATCGAAACAGTAATAAATATCACATCCGTGGATGGTGTATACACAATGGATCCTGCAAAATACAGGGATGCAGAAAAGATAGAAAAACTCTCATACAAAGAGGCTTTTGAACTGTCACTGGCAAGTTACACCGGAGCGGCAAGCAACCAGTTCATGGATTCTGTATCTCTACTGATAGGAATGCGTTCCGGAATAAAAATAAAGATAATGTCCGGTTCAGACATGGAGAATATAAAATCAGCACTGGAAGGTAAAAAATTTAATGGGACAGTTATAGGCGATTAACCTATAATCCTGTCTTCAAATGTTTTCTCAGGATCAACCACTGTATATCCATCTGCTGTGGCAATAACCTGATCTGCAGGGGACGTCTCAAGATAGTTTGGCACGCTCTTGGCAATCCTTTCCGTGAATGGTTCGATTGTAAGATTCTGGTAGAATATTCCTGTAGGTATTTTATCTCCCCATTCCTGTGCTTTCTCAAGTGCCTTTGCAAATACGGCTCCTGCCCTGTCTGTGTTCTGTTTTGTGACAACTGGGTTCCAGGAGGAATCAGAGTCAAGTTTGTATACTCTCTCCTTGTACCATTCCATTGTATTAACATTGTTATATGTGGGGCATGGCTGTAGAATATCAATGAATGTTGAGCCGGGGTGGTTCAGTGCGGTTTTTATTATTTCCTTGAGCTGCTTCATGTCGAATGAAAAACCCCTTGCTACCATGCTGTATCCTGCTGAAAGGGCAATCGCAATAGGATTGAGTCTGTGGAAAACATTTGGCTTGGTAAGACTCTTTGTTTTCTCACCATATGGCATTGTGGGTGCAGCCTGTCCCTTGGTCAGACCATAAACCTCGTTGTCATACATCATTATTACAATTCCGCTGTTCCTTCTTCCTTCGGCTACAAGATGACCTGCGCCTATGCCCATCATGTCTCCATCTCCACCCGTGACAAGAACTTTCAGTTTTGGGTTTGATAACTTTATTCCTGTTGCATATGGAACTGATCTTCCATGAAGTGTGTGAACTCCGGCAATATTGAGATAGTGCGGAGTCTTTCCTGAGCAACCTATGCCTGAAACTGCAACAGCATCAGTGGGTTCTATTTTTAATTCTGTAAGTGCCTGTGTAATGGCGGTAACAATACCAAAATCACCACATCCAGGACACCAGTCTATTGTTAGATCCGTCTTGAAATTATGCACCATGTGATAACACCTTCTGTACATTTTTACTCTTATCTTTTATAATTTCTTTTGCTGCCCTGTATATTTCATCCTCGGTCATGTGCCTTCCATTATACTTCAGTATACTGTTGGTCATCTCTATGCCTGTGTTAGCTGTAACTATTTTTCCGGCCTGACCAAGGAAATTGCTTTCCACATCTATTATTATTCTTGATCTAGAAAGGGATTCCTTCACGAATTTTTTCGGGAACGGTATGAACATCTTGAGATAAAGGAGATTTGCATTTATTCCTTCATTCTTAAGATCGTCTATAACGTCAAGTATTGGCCCCTTCTGGCTTCCCCAAGTCACAAACGTTATGTCTGCATTCTTGTCTCCAAGAAGCTGTGCCATTTCTTCTGCTGGAATTTCAGCATATGCAGTGTCGAGCTTCCTGAATCTTTTTTCCATCATCCTATCCCTAACTGGCCCGTCCTCAGTGACATGACCAAGCTCATCGTGTTCATCCCCTGTCATCCAGAATATATCCTTGCCGAATGCTCCGAGATTGGATATTCCATTAGTTGTGTCAAGATTGTATCTCTTGAAATTAAGCCCGTGTTTCTCGAACTTGTGTGCGGTGACCTTGACTCTCTTCCCATCTATAGAAGGTATCAGATCTGATGTGTTTGCAAGATTCTTATCTATGAGATGTATTACAGGTAGCTGGTATCTCTGAGCATAGTTCAGTGCATTCATTGAATCATATATGCATTCTTCAACGTCGCCAGAGGAAATCACTATTCTTGGAAATTCTCCATGCCCTGCATGCATTGCAAAATCAAGATCAGACTGTCCATTTCTTGTGGGTAGACCTGTGCTTGGGCCCCCTCTCTGATAGAGTGTTACAACCAAAGGTATTTCACTTATACCTGCGAAACCAAGCGCTTCTGCCATCAGTGAAAAGCCTGGGCCACTGGTAGCAGTTGA
>JAKAWU010000037.1 GCA_021816965.1 Thermoplasmata archaeon
TTTCATGGATTTATATGCTTCACGGAGACCGTAATCTACAATGTTACTCATTGATTGAACATGCTGATCCCATGAATAAAGCTTTCCATATGCAAAGTGACTGAATCATTGCTGAAATGCTAATTCCGCATTACATTCAGTTGGAAACATGAAAAGAAGAGAGATCAATGGGCATTGAGATTTTCATTGGAGGTTTATAGGAATAGTCTAATATTAGCCCTCTTGCGGGGGGGATTGGAATCGGTCCGTAAGTGTTAATCTATTTTATGGGCTCTAAACTCATAGATCAAGTTAGAAACATTTCCCGGATACGTACTTCACACGTTACAGAGTACAATATAAAATTCTTTCATAGTAGGTCAGAGGAAAAATGACTGTAGAGATCAGTTTTGTCTGTTCATTCCATGAGTTTTGATATACTCTGCTATTTCAGATCATCATTCATTGTTAGGGGGCAGTGAAGTACCCTAGAACCATGTACCAATCGATGTAAGAGACAGTGAAATGGAAATCTTTGACATTAAAATTGCGATGAACTTACTTGATTATGTCATAAGTGAAATGTTTCTTCAGAATGTCCTCAATCTCGATTTTACTGACAATCTTCATGATGAGGATGAATGGGCCATGAATCGAACTTCTCCATTGAAGAATGCTCGTGATCTTTATTATTTCTTCGTTATTTTTTCTGCCCACACATATAATGAAAACTCGTATTCTTTATCATAGGATTTAGGAAAGGTGCCCCCTCATATACTTAGATCATAATGTACAATATCTCTCAATTCTGTAGTTCTTGGATGTAATGGTTAGGAATACCACAATTATCGACAGGACTTGCCATTATTCATAGGCAAATAATTTATGGGCAAAACAGAAATTATTGGTGGAAAAATTGAGGTACTGGCCTAATCGGTATTATAAATCTCTGTAAAACTTCAATGCATAAATTCCGTTGTCGGTTATTTCAAGATACTTCACTTTATGATTTTTATCTCTGTACTTTTCATTCAACAGTTCCCTGTCAGTCAATTCCCTGATCCATTTTGAAAATGTACCCATTATAAGTTTACGAACCTCACCATTTCGAGTTTTTGCTGTTGTATTAAAATCTGTTTCCAGTTTTGCGAACACATCCATATATTTTATTTGTTCATCATAGCCTCGAGTCGCATCATACACTATTCTCAATATCTTAACATATTCAGAATTTTTCATGAGAACCTCCCGCTGAATTTTTGGAATTTCAAATCTAATGACGTCCTGTGATTTGTCAACATAGTATGGTATACCATCCAGCCAAATCGCCATTGTATATAGGTAAAGGGCTAGAACTTTTCTCCCACTTGTAAGATTAAAATAAAAGCTATCTCCTGCGTGTTCTTTCTTAATTCGAACAATTTTCTCCATTACATCATCCATATCATTCCCCTTCACTTTCTCTTCTGAAAATTTTATATCGTCTTCCTTTGATCTATTCCGAAGTTCTTTTATAGCATTTTCAATAGCCTCATCATCTCTATTGTTCTTTGAACCTTCCATCTGTTCTTTGAATACCATTATTTGGTCTATATGGAATTTCTTCTTTGCCACCTTAAACGTATTAATGATGTTCTCTCCCGCGGAAAAAATATGTATTTCCTCTTTTTTCTTTTCGTTACTCATTCAATCGATATGATAATTAGAATCTAAATATAATTGTTTCTAAAAATGGAAATAATTTCTGATTAATTGTATATACTTGTAGTACTATATCATTTATGAACAAGTTGAACTTAAATGATAAAGTATCAGAATGTTCTGAGAAGGAGATAATAGACATATCATTCCACCAAGACTTGGAAAAACTTCTGATAAGCCATGCCATAATTGATGGAATGAATATAGCAATGCTCAGAAAGAAAAATAAGAAGGGGAAGTTGAACGATATTCTAAAAGTCTATAATATGTTAAAGGACTCTTATGATACGGTTGAAATATATGTGGATGCAAGCATAAGATACAGGATAGACAACAAAGGCAATCTGGAAAAATTGATCAAAGATGGAATTATATTCATCTGCCCAGCGGGAATAATGGCTGATGAACTGATATGGAAAAGATCTACTTCCCTCACTTCAGAAGGGCATGATATTGCAATAATCACAAACGACATGTTCCCTGTTACTAAATATTCTCCAACGTTTCACAAACTCAAAAATATCACGGTTTCAATTCTAAATACCGGAGAAGTTTATATGATCGAACGAGATTTAAACAGACTCTACCATCGTTTGCACGACAGGTAATAAATGTTGTTTAAACAGTTCTAATGAAGCAAAGTTGAGTAAAAGAAGGTTAAGAAAATGAGTAAAATGACAATGGAAAGCGAAGAAAGAAAAAGAGGATCAGTTCAGTTACTATTGGTTGGGCACTCAACCGAACACATATTAAAGGTTATGCAGGAGTTTTATCCTATTCATGTTGATCTATTCACTTCATTGGAACTTGAATCAGAAGTAATTGAATTCATGATGTCCTTGGTTGACTATAATGGTACCTATCTTATCCAGGTAATTCCATCATTTACTGAGGAGAGTCTCATTACGGGAATTTCAGTAATATCCTCAAGATATTACGAATTAAAAAAGAAATTTCCTAGAGAAAAAATATATTTTGGTGTCACTGGGGGGACTAACCCAATGGCTGTAGAAATGGCTATTGCGGCAATAATAAGTGAAGAATCTATGCATTATGTCATCAAGGGCGTTGATACTGAAGAGGATCATAATAAGGTAATCATATATGATACAGGGGGATTGAGAGAATTTATAAAAAATGGAAACGTAAGGAGGATAGATTGAATGGTTTACGATTCTGGTAGAAGATTTCAAGAAGAATTATATTACAAAAATCTCGGTGAAGAAGGAGATGTACTGAAGGAAAACTCTCCTAAATTATTAAAAGAGTATTTCAAACTCCTGATAGACTATAGAGATAGAATGAAAGAAAAGGAGAAGTTGGCAATTTTTCAAATAGAATTGATCCACTCCAACAACAAAAAAAAAGAATTCATTGACGAAGAAAAGGGATATAGAGTGAAAATCGTCATTTCATCACAGGTAAAGCAGGAAGATAAATACTACGCAGAGTATATTAAGGGAAGGATACTTGATGAAGATATCACAAGACTCAAGGATTTTAATACAAGAGATCATGAGCATCGTTATATCAAAATTATCAATTCAAATAAAGATGATGAAATCCTTTTACTAGAATCTATGCCAAAAACAACAGAAGTAATTCCCGATCTTAGCGATTGGTCAATACAAAAGGAAATTGATGCACTAGAAAAATTAAAGGACAAACCAGATCACCACCATTTACCATTACTTAGACTTGCAGGAAAGAATGTAGATAAATACTGGCAGATATCTGAGCTTGAAGACATTACAGATTGGAAAGTTCTCAAAGATTCACCTTTTGAAGGGTTGGAAGAGCAGAGAATGATGGTTCGTAAGGCCCTCTCCACCAATGATTTTGCAATCATTGAAGGACCTCCGGGCTCTGGAAAAACCACGGTTATCACTGAAATAATACTGCAACTCTTGGTGAAGAAGAAAAGGGTTTTGTTAGTAGGCTCAACACACGTGGCCGTGGATAATGTTCTTGAAAACTTGATTAATTATCCAAAAATCGTGGTTCCTATTAGAATAGCGCCTATGGAAAGAGAACTCCCTCAAGCTATTCTTGATCTAACCTACACCAACTATGTGGAAAATTTCAAAAAGAGATTGCTTTTAAGTATGCATAAAATAAGAAATAAAACAGAAATTCAGCAGGAATGGGAAGGAATATTACAGTCTGACAAGGATAATAAATTCTTTGAAAACATTCTTAATGATAGCATCAATCTCGTAAGTGGGACAACTTTCGGTGTTTTAAAATTCCCAGAAATAGCATCCAGCATCAAGATTAAAACATTCAAACCGCTATTTGATGTTATGATCATCGATGAAGCAAGCAAGACATCTTTCCAAGAATTTCTAGTACCAGCGATGTTTGCCAGAAAGTGGATCGTTTCAGGCGATCCTAATCAGTTATCTCCATTTACAGATAGGGCTTTTGTTGAAGAGGAGATCGAATCTTTGATTAAAAAAGCTTGTGATAAAGATAAAGTGTATGACTATGCATATAACGATGTAGAAACGATAGTCTTGAAGGCTTACGGAGCAGTTAATAATATTAAATCTGGCAGAGATAATGAATGCTCCCTCATTTCGTTGGACATAGATGAATGGAAATTAAGGGAAGATATTGTCAGTCAGATAAATTCATTCAAACCGAATAAAGTGATTCACACTGTTCCGGACGATGTTAGAAAAGGAAAAGACGAATTATTAGAAAAAATAAAGGTAAGTGGATCTGATATACTGATAATTAGAAAGGACCAGATTGAAAAATATATGGATTCCCTCCCATATTGTATTTCATTCGAGGAGTCCAACCACTGGAATCTATTTTTGAAATATAGATCTAATTTCATAAATAAGGTAAAAAATTTAGGAAATACTGGAGATTTTTTAAGATTAGGAAAAAAAAGAAAATTCTTATCGCAGGAAATCGCGTGGAGACTTATACGTTCCTATGAGTTGAGGAGTTCAGGTGATAAATCTTCAAAATATCAGAATGAGATAAGACAACTGATTCCGTCAAAGTTGAATAATCAATTTATTGTTGATAGATTAACAGATATTAAATGCTATAATCTTCCATCAATCATAGAGATATTAATTACCGGTAACACCAAGATCAATCAGTTTTTCAGGGAAACTGTTCTTGAATCTGGACTTCCTAAAGAATGCAGGGAATCTATCTGGACCAGGTTAAGTTATCAGTGCAGGATGCATCCGGATATCTCACATTATCCTAGAACTCTGGTGTATTCCTCTAAAGACGAAAATCCCGATGCTTTGAAGGATTCTAGGATGATTGATAGGGAGTGGGATTATAAGAGATACAAAAATCGAGTTGTCTGGAAGCAAATATCCAGTAAAGGAAGTGTTTCTCCAGTTTCCAGCAATGAAAATAAAAATGAGGCCGAAGCAAACAAAATAATTGAAGAATTAGATTATTTCCTGAAATTCGTGGGGGGTCACCAAAAGCACGATGGGATATGGACAGTTGCGCTTCTATCATTCTATAAACCTCAGACCAAGTTATTGAAAAAGAAGATGAGGGAAAGGTTTAACATGGGAGGGTCAGTCTTTTACAACAAGGATAAATCAGTTAAAATATCAATAGGAAACGTTGATTCGATGCAGGGAAGAGAAGCAGATCTAGTCTTTCTTTCTATGGTAAGGATGGGAGGTTTAGGATTCTTGGATAACAAGAACAGGATCAATGTTGCGATAACTAGGGCAAGATATCAGCTTGTAATAGTTGGAAACAAGAAGGTGTTTACTAGGCCAAAGGATAAAGACACTTTAATTTATAAGCTTGCTTTAGAAATAAATGAGGATTTAGATCTTAACGTTAGAGGTGATGATAAACTTGGCAAGTAAAAAGATAATTCTGAAAAGAGAAATTGAAGGAGAACGTTATGAATGTCTTGCGGAAATAAGAGTTAAAGAATATAGACCGTATATAACAACGATCTTAAAACTGGCACAAAAAAATGGGTTATTATCTGAAGAACTTATTCATAAAAATTTATTGCCAGAAGAATCACTAGCTATGTCAACCAACATTTTGAGGAGATATGAACAGATAGGGTTTGTTGACAGCAATGGAAAACTGACTGAATATGGGCGTAAAGCCGTAAATGGAGATATATATATGCCGCTAACTGGAAACTATTATATTGATGTCACATCAAATCCCTTGATCGCCGATATTTTCCTTCTGGTTGAGACTCCAAACGAAAGGAAAAATCACACCAATGATAATAAAAAAGAGGAACTGATGAAGGTGCCGAATATTCTCTCACAATGCAAGGGAAAATTATCGCTAGTGTGGTTTAATAATGAAGTAAAACACGTCGGGATTATGGACATTGAGGAAAATGTAAGATTGATTGAAAGAAAAGTAAAATACGAATCTATTGTTACCGTTGGAATCGATGAAGTGGAGATGAAGTTAAAAAAAGAAAAATCGGAAATTACACGCACGTTGGAAAACATGATTAATGTGAAAAACGTGTGGAATTCATTCGTAAATTCTCATGATCTCAAATGGAAGGGAGAACCACTTGATCAGGGATATTGTTTGGTGAAATATGATGATACCAAACTGGAAGAAAGAATAAACTTCACTAAAAAAATTGAAGAATCAGTGGTCAAAATTGATGAAGAACTAGGAAGTTTCACAATTGATTCAGTTGATATAAACGTACAACCGGCGTCGATAGAAGATGCATCTAAGTGGCTTCTCGATCTTATTCAAAATAAGATAAATGAATATGTCACCGAAATCAAGTATGATATGATCTTGGAGGAAGTAATGAGGAAATTTAAATCATATACACCCAATAAAATAGATATGACTGGTTTCATCGATCATCTTTATGAAAAAGCTAAGAAATCTAAAGAGAAACTTCCAGCAGAATATTGGTATGTCCAAGTCCCAATGGATCTGACAATCAATAAGGTCTGAATTTTAGGTGGTTAAATGATCAGTGGAAAGAAAGTAGAAAAAGAAATAGACATCAGGAATGAAGTTGTAAAACTGGGTCTGATAAGAATAAAGGAAAAATATAATGCTCCTATCATCTCAGGTGTTGAAGGAATATATCAATCAGGAGATCAAAAGCTTCATGATAGAATAATAGAGATTATATCCACAACTAGGGATGTTTTATGTGTAAGCAGCTTCATAATTCAGGAGTCAGATATTTTCAGAGAAATAGTTAAATGCACTGAACGTGGAGTAAGGGTTTATATTCTAACATCTGCAGAAACACAGATTTCAGATTCTATGGATGATGATACTTTATATGAAGAGAGGAAAGAAGCTGCTAGAGAACTTCTTAACAGTCTAGGTACAAAGGCACTATTGAAATCAGGAGAAAATCTACATTCGAAGTTCATACTTTCAGATCCAAAATCCAACCCGAGGGCAATGACCTTCACATTCAACATTACAATTAGAGCAATGAATAAAAACTTGGAGATTGCCGTTGAACTATCCAGTTCAGCTGCCTTTGAACTGTATCGTCAGTTCATAATAGGGTTCTGGGTTGTTTCAAAGAGAATATTAACATCTTTTCCAAATAAAATGGGAAGTTTAGAAGCAACACGAGAACATTCAGAATTTGCAGATCTTACTTACATCCCCAATGAAATTAAATGGACTGTAAATCAACAGACTCTAATCAGGGATGAACTCCTTGATATGATTTCAAAGTCAGAGAATTCGATATCTATTTCCTCCTGGACGTTCGACATTTCGCATCCAATAGCAGTTGAATTAATTAAGAAGGCTAAGAATGGGATTACAGTTACAGTATTCACCCGTCCTAATCCAGCAAATTTAGAGTTCATGAAGGAGATTGTAAAAAACAATGGACAAGTATATTGTCATCATCTTCTCCACGGGAAATCTATAGTTGTTGACGGTTCTCTTGGAATGATTATGACCGCAAATATATCCAAACATGGAATGGATCAAGGGTTTGAAACTGCGGTAGTTCTTAATGAAAATCAAGTAAATATCTTAAATCAAATACACAAAGAATGGAAGGCGAGAGTGGAATATGTATCATTTAAAGATAGAAAATTGGGTGAAATAGACGACAGGTACCTTGACCTGTCCAGGAACCTGGAAGAGAAAAACCCACCTGTAGCTAGAAAGGACATAGACAAAGGAGAAATAAAAGTCAGCAATATTGAAGATTATTTCGATGGAAACTTGATCACAAATCAGAATAACATCGATAGAGATGCATTAGTTACAAAATATGTGGCTGTGTTAATTCCACCAAAACTTCCTAAGGACGCAGTAATGCTAAAGAATGAGCCAGAGAGGAGACTTGAAGTTTATGAATCTCATAAAAAATATTACGTTTGTATAAAGGAAAAGGAAGAACTCGAAGAGGCTAGAAAAATTGCAAAAAAATTTAATGCAAAAATAGTTTTTAAGGATAATTAAAAACTTCGTACTTGTTTACCTCATCCAAAATAGCACAGTTCTTTTCTCAATAATTTATTCATCTCTACAAACATGCTTTTTCCTTTAAGCCTTCATGTCGACAGCAAGGATGCAATATATTGGAAGTTCTGTGATCCGTCCTCAGACCTGAAGATTCAAATGATCTTCCTTATGATAACATGTTCCCTTATAGCCTGTTCAACAAGATTGTATTTCGGCATTCTGATGTAGCTCAGCAAGTATATGCCAATATCACCTGTCTGATGACAGTCGATGTGTTTCGACTTAACTCTTCAGAGATTCGTTCTCAGTTATTAGTTTCTCAATGATGTTTTCCAATTGCATGATATAACTCTCAACACCAATCTCTCACGGAATCATCACGGACCATTATTATACACTCATGAAAATACTTTTCGGTTCGGAATTGCAGCCTATCCCTCGTCGACTTGATCGAAATATCAGGAATCGAAGTATGCAAGTACAATTTTTTTTAACCATTGCAAGTCTTTTTATCTC
The DNA here is from genome assembly GCA_021816965.1 of Thermoplasmata archaeon. Taxonomy (GTDB): domain Archaea; phylum Thermoplasmatota; class Thermoplasmata; order Thermoplasmatales; family Thermoplasmataceae; genus Cuniculiplasma. The sequence goes on from JAKAWU010000037.1 coordinate 8,647, forward strand.
CATTTTCATAAGTATCACATAATGAATCTGTTGAAAAGTCGCGTGCTTCATGGATATACGATTCATCACGACTGCTTTGGCGTTTATGAAGGAGATTGATCTTTGGAAAATATTATTGCAATAGAGGAAGCTTCACCTGAAAGATGGAGTGATCTGCAGGCGCTTTTCGGCGAGAAAGGGGCCTATGGTGCTGGTGCAACATATTTCAGGATTAGAAGATCAGAATTTGCATCCAGGAATGGAAATGAAAGAAAAGAAATCATGGGCGATTTAATCATTTCAGGAAAACACTGATATCATTGCATATATGGATGGGAAACCTGTTGCTTGGTGCCCCATTGATCCCTGAAAAGACTTCATTCTCCTGAGCCTATGGCGGATCACGAAGCCAATTGACAGTGAGCAGGTATGGTCCATCGTCTGTTTCTATATAGACAAAAAAACAGGAAAAGGGGTGTGATGAAATCTCTGATCAAGGGGTCATTGGCTTATGCTAAAAAGAAAGGGGCCAATATAGTTGAGGCTTATCCAATAGATCCGGGAGATTCAAATTATCCCGAACCATATGCATACACTGGTATTTACAGGGCTTTTATTGATACTGGTTTTGAAGAAGTAGAAAGGAGATCTCCGAAAAGGCCCATTATGCGTTATTACATGAGGATTAAGGATTGAGTGTTACAAGCAGTAAGCTGTGAACAGTATATTTTTTGATTTATTGCACAGCAAAGTAAATATATAATATTCTTTTATTATTTTATGCGCCAGTATCTCTATCTTACGCAAGATTTCCAATCCGACAACGAAACACAAATATCAAATATATTGAATTCAAACTATAAGAAAGCATTTGGGACAAATCCTGATATTAAACTCAATAATTCATGGAAAAAATCCATAGAAATACTTCAGAAGCACATTCCTGATGGGATACCGGTAATCATGGAATACATATTCCCTATAGGTATGCAGAGAGTAGATTTTATGGCCATAGGACATAAAAAGGTACATATTATAGAGGTTAAGGGTTGGAGGAGCTATAAAGGAATAAATGATTTCACAGCGATTGGAGATCATAAGGAGTCCATTCAGCCATGTTATCAATTGGACGATTATATTTCAAAATTCAAAAATTTTCACAGTGCTTCAGACACTTTCGAATTTAGCGGCAGCGTATTTATGTACAATACCATGGATGGAAACCAGTGCCAGCTGATTTATGATCCATCAAAATATTCAGGAATTTTCTCCGAATCCAATATGGGAAAAGCGACTCAGGAAGATATTGATGCCATAGTGAAAGGCAAATTTTCGATAAGTGAAACACTTATAAATTTCGTAAAGGAGAACAAGAAAGAAATCTTGCACAATACACAGAAAACTCTTGTAGCCAAAGGGTTTGGGTTGTCTGATGAACAGATGATAATAATGCAGACGATTGAAAAATCCATTAAGAACAGACAGAGGAAAGTATACTTAATTAAAGGAAGCATGGGTTCAGGAAAAACACTGGTTGCGCTGACTTTGTTCATTGATCTATTTTCAAGCGACTTCAAAGGACTCCTTGCCTACAGAAACAATCGGCTGATCAACACCTTAAGAAAAGCAGTCAGTTCCGAACTGTCTTCATTACTGTTATTTTATTCTGTTGGAAGGCAGGCTAATTTCAGCGGATTGGGAGAGAAAAATTTCGATCCTTCAAAATTTAAGGATCGCATGAATTTTGTGATATATGATGAAGCCCAGAGAATGAAGGATGTAACAATGATCAGGAACTGTATATCAAGGGCCCCTGTGACAGTCTTCTTTTATGATGAGGGACAGATCCTTGTGGGAGATGAATCAGGCACGAGAGATAAATTTCTGGAAGCGATCAATGCAGAAGGAATGGAATACCGGGAATTCACAATGAATTCAGTATTCAGGATGAGGTGGGGGAATGATGTCGGGAAATTCATAGAATCCATATTGAGTGGCAATATCGATCCACTTCCTGAAGACTATCTTTTCAGTTTGCATGACGACATAAACAACATGCTTGCAGAACTGAAGAATATGCAGACCGATGATGAAACAAAAATTGCCCTGGTAGCAGCATGGACAAAAAGCTCAGGCAGGGATGGAGATAAAATAAGAATCAAATCCCCTGAGATTTCATGGTTGATGGATCCTAAAACAGAATATCCAAATTATTGGATGAATCAAGTTGATATCTATTCAAAATGTGCATCTGTTTATGGTTCTCAGGGATTCGAATCTGATTATGTTGGATTGATATGGGGTGAAGACCTTATATGGAGAGATAATAAGTGGGTTGTCAACGCATCTGCCATAATGGACAATTATGGAAATAACCAATCGCTTCGCAGCATAGCGTTAAAAAATAACCCTGATGCAATGAGACTTCTCATTAACAGATATAGGATTCTCCTTTCAAGAGGAATAAAAGGGGTTTCTATATATTTCGAAGATCAGAAAACTTTTGAACACATGAAAGAAGTAATGGAACAAGTCAGAATGATCAGTTCATGAGTTAAGCATGGAATTCATGTTATTTGCCTGAAATGAACATGTTTCGACACTTTTCCATGATATTCAATCCCCATTTTTCAATTTGAGATTCCTCAGATTTGTGTAAAATGATTTCACCCTTGGTGGCATGTAGCCAATTGACACATCCTGATTCTTATTCTCATATTCTTTTGTGAATTGCGGTTCGCCAAATATTTCTGCAATGAACTCATCTTCCCTGTTCACATTCATCAGGTATTTTCCAGTGGAATTAAACATAAGATCTCTCAGGTCCATGTAATCTTCTCTTATGAAATTGTAATTATACCATTTCCTGTCGCTGTAAGGCGGGTCCAGATAGAAAAATGTGGAATTGCTGTCATATTTCTTGAAGATCTCCCTGAAATCCAGATTCTCAATCTTCCATCCCTTGACCACCCTGTTGATGGAACTGAACTGTTCCAGAGTCTTCCTTGCGTAGCCCATGGATGATTTTTCTCTGGTGTTATATGTGTCTCCCATCCCGCCAAAACTCGTCGTGAATCTGATGAGAGTGTTGAAAGCCCTCTCTATGGTATTTGAGTCCTTTTCATTCCCCTTTATTTTTTCCAGAGGGGGAAATTCCCCTTCAGAAATGAGTTTCCTGAGCATCTGGGCCATTCTTTCAGGATGTTCCTGGACATGCCTGAAAAGATTTGAAAGATCCGGATCTATCTCATTGTAAATTATCCTGTGGGCCCCTATGTTGAGAGACACGGTTCCTGATCCTCCAAATACATCCACAAACAGCTTCATTCCTGATCTTTCAAAAACATTCTTTATGTCTGGTGTGAGAACATTTTTAGCTCCCGGGTATTTTATGAGTCTGAGATAAGTGTTGTCTTTCAATTGCAGCGAGTTATACTTTCCTCAAGTAAAAGGTTTTTTCTTGTTGATCAGATAACAATGTGAATTTCCACATCATGCCTGAAATGTGGCAGAATCAGGATACTTTTCAGGGTTTAGTCCATCTTCATGAATAACATGTGAAAATTTCAGAAAACGTTTAGATATGAAAAGGAATGGAGGATAACATAAGTTCCATCAGGTTAGAATGAAGGTGATTTCCATTGAAAGATACAGATAACCTATATATGAATGGAGAAGAAAAGTTCGGGTTTTTGGCAAGCAGGATGTTCAATGCTGCATTGCTGAGCAGTACTATTCGCAAATTCTACAATTTTGTAGAGAAAGATCTGGAATCCAGAAAATTCAGCACTATACTGGATATTGGATCAGGAACTGGAACAGTGCTTATCATGCTCCTGAAGAAGAATCCAGAATTGCATGCAAGCGGCATAGATCCATCCAGGCACATGATCAAGGTCGCACAAAAGAAGGCTTCAAAAAATAATCTCAGCCATAGATTGACTTTTTCCACCGGAAGTAGCAGGGCTATTCCGGGAAACGGGAAATATGATCTGATCATAAGCACCATGTCATTCCATCACTGGAAAGACAGGGAAGGTTCCGTGAAAAATATACTTCAAAGGTTGTCTCCTGAAGGGAGTTTCATAGTTTATGAAGCAACTGATGACGGGAGGTTTTCAAGAAGAATGATGAAGGAGCATCTGCTTGACAGGAAGAGTCTCGAAGATATCTCCACATCCACTGGTGTTCCAGTCAGCATAATTGAGAATCAAGGATTCATCAGAGGTGAATTCAGGAATACTGAGTCTGTGAAACAGTGATGCCTGGAATCTTTGATAAATTCATCAAACTCTAAATTTCTTGGATAAAATGAAAAAGCGTTCTGAATATTGCCTGACATGGATTCCAGTAGAATAAAGGCAGGCCATTCAACCTTCTGTGTATTAGTTTATCTTATGTAATCATGATTCCGTCTGTGCTCGTGATTTCTTTTCGAGCCCCCCGAGAGCCAGTATGACCTCTCTTTCCCGCACAGTGCCTGAGAATTTTCCATCATCATCCACAATGCAGAGAATGGGAATTCCTGTCTCCTTGAATATCTTTATAATGTCAAGGACTCCTGTATCGTTCCTGACTAGAACGGGCCTGTCAAGCCACCAATTTCTTACACTTATGCGTTCAAGTTCACTATCTGACAGCATGAAAACGTCCCTCAGGGTAAGAGTCCCGACAGGTATGGAAGAATTATCTATTACAACTGCACCCTGAGCATCCAGAGATATGCATTTTCTCACTGCTGATTTCAGGGAATCATCCACTGATACAGACACATCAGGAAGTGCACTCCTTATCTTCAGGCTTGTAAGATCCTTGAATTTCTCAGCAACAGATATTTCCCCTTTTGTCAGGCGTGAAATATATGGTGCTTTCATGACCACATCCCTGATGTCCAGAACCACATATCCTGCAACTATCCAGAGAAGAAACAGCGTTGCATAAACGAGTTTCGTGGAATATGCAGAATAGATCAGTTCAATTGCAGTGATCAAAGAAGCTATTCCCGCAAGAAAGGCCTCCCTGTAATCATTTAAAATGCCAAGGAAGTTTTTTGTACCCCTGATAACAAGACGCTTTCCCCTGCGCAAACCTATCCTCAGTAATGAGGTTCCTGCCATGATATGTATAAACAAACCCCCAAGCGAGGCAATTGTGCCCAGTATTATGAATGAGGAAGATATTGGTAAATACAGGAACATTATTAGCGGAAATACTGTGATCACGAGAGACACGGCAACATTTGAAACAATGGGCTGATTTTTCAATTTCTTCGCAAATATGGTAGGAAAGGCCCTGTCATAGCCCATCCTGAACATTGTTCTGGAAGCGGCAGCTCCAAATGAGAGGATTGCCAGTATTCCATCATTGATTGCGGCAATGGTTATCCCGAATGCAAGATACCTGCTGTATACTGAGAATTTACCCAGAATTATGGACACTATGGGCAGGGAAGAGGTACCTGAAGGGAAGGAAGAACCTGTCTGGATAAGCAGGTTGGATATTGCGTAAATGAACAATGATGCAAGCAGTCCACCAGCCAGTATGACGGATATGGCAGATCTGCCCACAACTTTCTCCGGGTTCTTCACTTCTCCTGAGATAGGTGCAATGGCACCATAACCTGTGGGGATACCCATTGCAAAAAGAATCCCAAGGGCCAGGGCACTCCCTGAGATGTGGTAGGAGATGGGATCAGGCAGATATGCAGACCCTCCACCAATATAGAATGAAATGCCCAC
>JAKAWU010000077.1 GCA_021816965.1 Thermoplasmata archaeon
TCATAATACTGCTTTTCATTGTTCCAAATGAATTGCTCATGGGCCTTGGTTTCTTCCTTCTTGCAATTCTTGGTTCACTAATACTAAAATTTATGACCGACAAGAATTATGAAAGTTCATAACCACACTGCGGACAGAATTTACTTCCGGACGGGATGTTGGAATTGCATTCCGGACAGGTGTCCACAAGTTCTGTAGGTTTTGGAAGAGTGCCTTCATTGCCGGTGTTGGCGTTCCTGATTTCCTGAGCACCTTTTCCGGTTCCCAGATTTATCATGTTAATGTTACTCCTATTTGATTTTGCCTTGGCCATTTCAAGTTCTCTTCTGAATTTTTCCTGATCTTCATCCTTCAGCATGGATTCATGCTGCCTTTTGGAAGTAGTTGCCCAGTTCTTAATTGTCTCCACCATGCTATCAGGCCTTCTGATTTCAAATTCCACAGTTTTAACGTCTCCCATTGTTCTAAATTCCAGGCTAAGTTTTTTCTTGGTGAGAAGGCTCATTTTAGGAACTGCAGATGAAACATTCAAAATTTCATACATGGGTATTTCCAGATATATCCTGGCGGGCTCTGCCCTTCGGAGCTTCTTAACTGCCTTCTTCTCATAAATTATTCGCCTGTTGGTAATGTGAAGGATACCATCATCAATCCTTGCATCATTCTGTATCATTACTGAATCTTCCTGGAGAAGTTCATTCTCATCGGGCTCTAGAACCAACATATAGGTAGTAATGCAAGCATCCTTATATATTTGTCATTGATTCTATTATTATAAAAATTGGATTGTGCTAAGTGTCATAATTCTCAACATTAATATATCTTATTTCATTCAATAATTATGGAAAGGAAGCAGGCCATTCTATCAATCATTGCATTGATTCTGGTGACATGGCTACTTGTTTCTTCGCTTTCTGAAATTAATAATTATAATGCAACTGGCAGTTCCAGTTCAGGACCTGGAACTTCTGGGCCTGGTGGAAGCCTGAGTGGAAATGGTGGTGGTTCAGGAAGTTTTGGGGGCGGTATAGGACTTAAATTTCCCATTCCCAGTTTTGACTTTATTTTTCCGTCCATCAACTTTAATTTTCTGAAACCTATTTTAAATGCCATAGCCTGGTTTTTGTCGTTATTTCCTATTCCTAATATTAGATTTCAATCACTGAAACTCCCTTTTACCCATTATCCAGCCAGTTCCTCTTCAGGAAATTCTGGCGGTGGTGCAGGAACGTCCACACAAAATCAGAATCCAAACGTAATTCCTTTTCTATCAAATGAGTATATCTTGATATTTATAGCGATAATAACTGCAATTTTTATCATAATACTAATTATGAGAAATGCAAATATCAACAAACCTTTGAAAAAGAATATTAAAGCTGCTACTGCTGATAAAACATTAGAAATACCAAATCAACCAGCTCTTTTTGATGACTCTGCAGGTGAAATTGACTATACACATGGCAGAAAATTCCTTTTTTCAAAAATCAGTAAACCCCTGAAAAGCTGGGGAGGGCTTGATGCATTGACAATTCCTATTTCTGCTGATTTGCCTCTAGTCTGGAGTGATTCTACTCCTTTTGATATTGATTATTCCGGTAGTTCAGGTTTGAAATTTAACGATGTACCACTGGATAAAAATGAGGTTGTTTTACTATACGGCCTTAATACTCTCACTTTAAACTCAGGAAATGAGGAAAGAGTTCTTGAATTGCTTGGAGTCCCGTACGAAGAACATGTCAGGGATTCTACTATTGTGAATGTGCCTGAGAATATCAGAAGTGAGATTTTATCAAAAACCCTTCTTGAGGTGTATTCCATGAATGAAATGAAGGATGAATTCAGGAATCCTGAAAGCATTCGTGATGCGATGACTATTTGCGAAAGAGTAATTTATGGTAAGAAAAGATTGAAAAGGGAAGAATATGAGAAGTTTCTGAGATCTCTTGGAAGCGGATTTAAAAACCCCAATATAACATGGATGGTTAGAAAGAATGGAAACTAGTCAGTCTTCGACCAATAAGGATCCGCGATCAATGGTTTTGGCATCTGTAATATTATTTTTAATTGGCTTTCTTATTACAATAACAGATATCATTCCATACTATGATCTTATTATTCTTCTTTTAACTGGATGTATTTTCTTCTGGTATCTCTCAAATTGGTTTATATATAGAAAATACGAAATAATGGGGGCATTTATAAAAAATGGATTGATGATAGCTTACTTTGTATTCATTTTCCTTTATTTCATATTCACAATATTAAATGATTTAACGTCACTTCCTGCAACCTTTTTGATGTATCTCCTTCCGTTAGCAATTTTAATATTAAAAATAAGGAGTTATGAATCCTACTATGCTGTTCTGGATTACAGAACGCTTTACTTCCGATCTGTTTCCAACATATTCGTTGGGATGCTGTTTATAGTAATCTATATCATAATACAAAATTTCTTTTCTTCAATTTACCTGCTATTTATTCTGTCTTTCTCATTTCTATACA
>JAKAWU010000038.1 GCA_021816965.1 Thermoplasmata archaeon
TTGTTACAAAAAGGTTTATATTGAAGAACAAATTTACCTACACATCAGGAGGATCTGAAATGTTAGGAGGACAGATGCCAATTTTTATATTGAAAGAAGGAACAAGCAGAGAACAGGGGAAGAATGCACAGAGGTCAAACATAGAGGCTGCAAAGGCCATTGCTGATGCGGTCAGGACAACACTGGGCCCAAAAGGAATGGACAAGATGCTCGTGGACTCAATTGGAGATATAATCATATCAAACGATGGGGCCACCATATTGAAGGAAATGGATGTGGATCACCCCACGGCAAAGATGATTGTTGAAGTCGCAAAATCTCAGGACACAGCAGTAGGTGACGGAACTACAACTGCAGTTGTGCTTGCAGGAGAATTCCTGAAGCAGGCTGAGGAACTTCTTGATCAGGGTGTTCATCCCACAGTCATTGCAAACGGATACAGACTTGCAGTGAATGAGGCAAAGTTGCAGCTCCAGAAAATTGCAAAGGATGCAGGAGACGATTCTACCTTGGAGAAGATTGCAAGGACAGCCCTTTCCGGGAAGAACATCGGGCTCGGCGGCGACACACTTTACAAGCTCATAGTTAAGGCAGTGAATTCAGTTGCCGAAGAGAGAGATGGCAAATTCAGGGTCGATGCATCAAACATAAAGATAGACAAGAAGAGCGGTGGCAATGTGAACGAAACTGAACTCATAGAAGGACTTGTCATAGACAAGGAGAAGGTTCATGCAAAGATGCCATCCACAGTCACAAATGCTAAGATTGCACTCATAGACTCTGCCCTTGAGATAAAGAAGACAGAGATAGAGGCGAAGATTCAGATATCAGATCCAACAAAAATACAGGACTTCCTTGATCAGGAAACTGAAACATTCAAGGGAATGGTATCCAAGGTTAAGAAAAGTGGGGCCACCGTGGTACTCTGCCAGAAAGGCATAGACGATATTGCACAGCACTACCTTGCAAAAGAGGGTATATATGCCGTAAGAAGAGTGAAGAAGAGCGACATGGAGAAACTTGCAAAGGCGACAGGCGCAAAGATTGTCACAAACCTAGATGATCTTTCGAAAGATTCCCTAGGAAACGCAAAGAATGTTGAAGAGAGAAAAATAGGCGAAGACAGGATGACCTTTGTGACTGGATGCAAGAACCCCAAGGCAGTGAGCATACTCATCAGAGGCGGAACAGAGCATGTTGTATCTGAGATTGAGAGAGCGCTCAATGATGCACTGAGAGTTGTTGCCATAACAAAGGAAGATGGAAAGATACTTCCCGGCGGAGGAGCAGTTGAGTCAGAGCTTGCCCTGAGAATAAGGGAATACGGAAACAAGGTTGGCGGAAGGGAACAGCTCGCCATAGAGGCATTCTCAAAGGCACTGGAAATCATACCCAGAACACTTGCAGAGAATGCGGGAATGGACCCCATAAACACACTCATACAGCTCAAGGCGGACCATGAAAACGGCAAGAAGGAGTCTGGAATAAACTTCACTGAGAACAAGGTAACAGACATGATGAAGATCGGCGTGTACGATCCACTCAAGGTGAAGAAGCATGCTCTGGAAAGTGCTGTCGAAGTTGCAACAATGATCCTCAGGATAGATGATGTCATTGCAAGCAAGAAGGGTGCACCTTCTATGGGACCTGAGGGTGGAATGGGCGGTATGCCCGGTGGCATGCCACCATACTGATTTTTTTACAAAAAACAACTATTTTTTCTTTTTGCAGTATTGTCATATTTTTTATTCATTGAAAACATAAGGGGTCTAGGTGAAACCTTGAATCTCTATGAATACATGGGAAAAGAAGTGTTCAGAAGACATGGCATACCTGTACCATCAGGTTATGTCGTGGAAAAAGAAACTGACACTAGAAAATATGAAATGCCCGTAGTTGTAAAATCCCAGATACTTCTCGGCGGAAGAGGAAAGTCAGGAGGAATAAAGTTTGCCAAGTCCGAAGAGGAACTGAAATCTTCAGTCAAACAGCTTCTTGGTTCTAAGATAAGGGACCTGACAGTTACAAAGGTTCTGGTTGAGGAAATGATAGATATCAAAAAGGAGATGTATGTAAGTATTGCCCTTGACAGGACAAACAAGTCCCCCATCCTTATATGTACATCAGAAGGTGGAGTTGAGATAGAATCAGTTTCCAGTGACAAGATATTCACCAGAATCATAGATCCACTTCTTGGGTATTCTCAGTTCATTGGAAGGGATGCAGTAAATTTCATGAAACTGGAACCCGAAGTTGGAAAGCAGTTCATGGCAATTCTGGAAAAACTTTATGAAATATTCAACACAGAGGACTGCGAGCTTGTGGAGATCAACCCGCTTGTTGTCACAGGAAACGGAAAGGTCATAGCGGCAGATTCCAAGATGGTCATAGACAGCGATTCACTCTTCAGGCACAGGGAATTTGAAGTAGTAGATCCTGAAAAGACACCTCTGGAACTTGAGGCAAATTCAAAGGGATATTCTTTCATAGAACTCAATGGAAATATTGGTGTCATAGCCAATGGTGCAGGCCTCACAATGGCAACTCTGGATGCTCTCACGCTTCATAATGCAAAACCAAGAAATTTCCTCGATCTTGGTGGAACAGACAATTCAGAAACGGTTTCAAATTCATTCGAGTTTGTTCTCAAGGCAAACCCGAAAACAATCCTGGTGAACATATTCGGAGGAATAACCAAGTGCGACACAGTGGCAACAGGAATAGCCCTTGCAAAATCAAGATTTGGAATCAAACAGCCCATAGTTGTAAGGCTCAGCGGAATCAGGGAAGAAGAGGGGAGAAAAATACTGAAGGATTCAGGCATAGACTCATATCCATCAATGATGGAAGCGGTCGAAGGCGTTGTAAAGGTAACAGGGGGCAATTAAGATGAGTGTATATGTGGATAAGGATACAAGAGTGGTTGTGCAGGGAATAACCGGAAAACAAGGTTCATTCCATGCGGGCGAAATGATGGCATTCGGAACAAACGTAGTTGCAGGAACATCACCAACCAAGGCGGGAACAAAATTCAATGACAGGGTACCCGTTGTTTCATCCATGAGGGATGCGATGGAGTTTGAGCCCAATGCAACAATGATAAGCGTTGCAGCTCCCTTTGTGAAGGATGCGGCTTTTGAGGCAATAGATGCCGGAATAAAGCTCATATACATCCTGACTGAGCATGTTCCGTTCCATGATTCAATGGAAATATATCACAATGCAAAAAGGAAAGGCATAGTGATGCTTGGTCCAAATGGACCAGGAATAACTGCCATATCAAGCAAATGCAAGATTGGAATCATGCCGGGAAAAATATTCAAGAAGGGAAATGTTGCAGTTGCTTCAAGAAGTGGAACTCTGACATACGAAATAGTGGATGCAGTGACAAGAAGCGGAAGAGGAGAAAGTACTGTCATAGGATTGGGGGGAGACCCTGTGGTTGGGCTAAGCTACATAGATGTACTCCAGCAGTTTGAAAAGGACCCTGAAACAGAGCAGATAGTTCTGGTGGGTGAAATTGGAGGAAGCAATGAGGAACTGGCTGCTGCATATATAAAGAAGCATGTCACAAAAAAGGTAGTTGCATACATAACCGGAAGAAGTGCTCCTCCAGGAAAGAGAATGGGGCATGCAGGGGCCATAATCGAGAAAGGTGTCGGAACAGCTGAATCCAAGATAAAGGCATTCAACGATGCAGGCGTGAAGGTCGCAGACTATCCAATTAATGTACCTGATTTCCTGGAGTGAAAAATATGTTCAAGAAGGATCTCATATCAATCCTTGATCTTGGTGATGATTTCCCTGAGGTCATAAATCTTGGTCTGAAACTCAAGAGATCAAGATATAATTCACATGAGGCAGTGAAGGGCAGGTCCCTTGGAATGATTTTCGAGAAATCCAGCACAAGGACAAGGGTATCCCTTGAAACAGCAATGTACCAGCTTGGTGGAAACGCCATATACCTTAATCCGAACGATATGCAGATGGGAAGGGGAGAAACTGTGAAGGATACTGCAATGGTTCTTTCAGGAATGCTTGACATCATAACTTACAGGGCTTTCAAGCATGAAAATGTGGAAACACTTGCAAAGTATTCATCAGTACCTGTAATAAACGCACTGGATGACAGGGAACACCCCCTTCAGCTTATTGCTGACTTCATGACAATCGCGGAGAAGAAAAACAGGCTGGATGGAATGAAATTTGCGTATGTGGGAGACGGGAACAACATGGTTAATTCCATCCTGCTGGCATGTGCAATGACAGGGATGGATGTTTCCATAGCAACACCAAAGGGTTTTGAGCCTGACAGCAAATTCATCCAGATGGCAAAATCCACAGGAGCAAAAACGGGGTCAAAGATAGAGGCAACAACAGATCCCGTGGAAGCGGTTACGGATGCAGACATTGTTTACACGGATGTATGGGTCTCTATGGGGCAGGAAAAAGAGAAAGAGGAGAAGGAAAAGATTTTCAGGAATTATCAGGTGAATTCAGATCTGGTTTCCCACGCAAGGAAGGATTACATTTTCATGCACTGCCTCCCTGCACACAGGGGGCTTGAAGTCACAGATGAAGTTGCAGACAGCATAAACAGCGTAATTTTCCAGGAAGCAGAAAACAGGCTTCACAGTGCAAAAGCAGCAATAGTCTACCTTCTCTCACACTGATTGCAGTTTCCAGGCAATCAGAGAATATTTTTTACAATATAGGGAAAATAACGCCGCCGGTCGGGTTCGAACCGACGACCGCTCGCTTAACAGGCGAGTGCTCTACCAACTGAGCTACAGCGGCTTAGAGTGGTTATAAAAAACATGCAATTAAGTTTTTCTAATCGTCCCCATTCCCGCTCCCAATTCCATCAGGTTTCTGCCCATAAACTTCTTGGTCCATGAAATCAAACTCCATGAAAAATTCTGAGCCATGATCCCAAGCTTCTTCCTGATTGCCTGGACTTCTAAGTGCAGAATAAACAACAATCTTCTCTTCTGTGGAAAGCGGCACATTTCCTCTGTCCTCGTGGGATAAGGCATTTACAATCCTTATAACTGAATCCGCAACAGTTTTGGATACTTCATTCAGTGATTTGATGTTTTCATAATCATTCTCCACAAGGGGCAAAAGCATGGAACATGCAGTGACAAGGTTTATGTCGCAATCAATGCCTGTGGCAATCTTCATGGACATAGATTCTATCTCGACTGCCCGTTCAAAGGATTCAGGAGGGAGGCGTTTTTCCCTCAATATTTCAAGGCATCGGGACCTGTCTGGAATGAATTCGACTTTCTTCCCCTTTTCCATGGGCACAACCCTCAGTTTACCTGGAAATTTAAGAGAGAATTCCTTTCCATGCATTATCCTGTCCAGAAGGATTGCAAGGGCAGATATCTCACTGATGGGCTGGGAAGTGACAGACACATTTAGACTGCTTTCTGCATAAACATTACCTGGAACCTTCTCAGCCCCCACAAAAATGACAAGATTCTTTCCTGAGGACATGATTTCATCAATTTTTTCCATGGACTGATCGATCGGTATTCCATACATGGTGAGGTGGATCAAATTCATGTTTTTCGAATTCTTCAGGAATTTAAAAAGGGAAACACCTGTTTCAATTGAGAAATCTCCACCAAAATCATTAACAACTTTGCTAATGCTCCTTTCCAGCTGTTCATCTCCAGTGTCCACGATTATGCCAGAAGCACCAAATGCACGGGCAGTGAGTGCCACATGTGTAGTAACACGTTTATCACGCATGGGCCTGTGCCCATATCTGTAAACCTTGATATCAGTCATCAAGCACTTTCTCTATTTTGAATCCCTTTATCTGCAGAATATTAGATCTTTTCACAATGCCACGGAGAAATGTCTGTGTTATTCCAAGTTTTTCTGCGATTTCACCCATGAATACGCCCTCATTCCCAGACATCATTTCTATGATTTCATTTTCATATTTTTCAAGGTGGCTATCAGGCAGGTTTGTGGCATAGATTATGTCAGCAAGCTCTTCCATCGTCCCCATAATATTGATCTGGACATTGTTATAGTATGTGTGGTATCCCTTTTCAGGACCATTGCTTCCTGTTATCCACTGGCTCTCTATCATTTTAATCTTATCCAGATAGAGAAGTGCCTTCTTTCCTTCTATACCATACTTTTCCTGTATGTTTGGAAGCGTTATCCAGCTAGTTGACAGGTCAATGAGCAATTTTCTCTTGATATCCGTATCGGCTGCTCTGAATATGGAAACAAGATCACCCGGTTCGTTTATAACTTTAATTCTTCCAGCCATCCAGAGTATATTGTTTTAATGTATATTTCAATTTGCAATAACATCCAGACAACTTATGGAATTAACAATCTGGCAACTATTCGTTTTCTACTGTTTGTTATATATGGAACCCACAATTTTTTTCAGCAGCATCTTCAAGAGTAAATGTATCTGTCTAAAAAAATCATGATGCATTAGATCGGTAGGCATAAAAAACTTCCTAATGATAACCGAAACCAGTATTGATATAGCAAGAATGATATAGAGTTCATACATTCATTTTCATTGAGATATTTAATTAAGGTTGTTGTAGCCTTTGTGGTGATGATTCTCCTCCTGAGCGGGTTGGGAATCGTATATCACAATACATTCTTAAAGGTGAAACTCCAGAACAATCCCTATACATACATCCCAGGAAATGTCCGTGACATATGGAGGGGCACCTATAAAAACACCTCTGTTATTCTGTTCTCTGGCAATAATTATTATGGGGCTATAATTTACGGCCAGAATATGATCATAGAAAATTCAAAAATATTCAATATTTTTCGCACTCAACTGTATCTTAAAGAAACTCTGACGTACTTCAATGTACCAATCATAAGCATCCCTGACAATAGCAGTTTCAGTTTTACCGGGTTCAGTTTTCTTGGGCAACTGTTCGGGCAGAATATATCCATTGCCAGTAACGGTTCCCAATATGTTGCCAATCCCGAATCCAGTATCATGATATTTGGAAGTTTGGTTGCAATCAAAGCATCTCTAAATTCAAGCTACTATGGAACATTTATTAATCCATTGGAATTGCTTCCAATTCTGAATGATAATATTTTATCCTTTGAATACTTACATTCAACTTTCCAGTTTGTCTGTTCCATTACTGGTAACGTTTCATACACCTCGCTCCAGTTACACATATATCTAAACCCTAAATTCAACAGTTTTTATGCATTCATAATATTGGGATACATACTCCCGGCAAATGCTACTATTCTGCCATTACCAGAAAATGGGGTACTACTCACTATCAACAGTGGAAATTCACTTTACGAATTCCTTTATGCTAACTTTCAATTATTCATGGATTCGGTGGTTTGATGAGCTATAATACAATTTGGAATATCAGGAGCATGGCTATTTTTTTCTTGAAGAATTACAGGAAATCCAACGCATTCAAGTATATATTTTCTCTATTCCTGTTCATAAGTTTGCTCATGGCCACACTGTCAATATTCTTTCTTCGTTCCATTGTGAATGAGTTCATTCCAAATTCTATAAAAATTGTACATTACCCAACTCCTATTCTGGAAGATATATACAATTTTGCATGGGGGAGCATAGCAATATACCTTCCTGTGCTTGCGGCTTCATTCTTTGGCTCAACTTCTATTTCCTCGGATATAGAATCAAAAAACATTTACCATTTCATGACAATGCCCGTTTCAAAGGAGGAATATTTGCTTTCGAAGGTGCTGTCCTGCTATATTGCTTCTATTCTCTCGGTCTTCCTTTTCGTGGCAGTACAATTCATTGTTTACCTGATTATTTTCAAGAGTTTACCAAACATTTCTTTTGTAAATTATATTTTTGTCGTGCTTCTGATCATATTGACAGATACCATAGGGGCCATGGCATTCAGTAGCATTGTAAAGAAGGGAAGTTACAGTCCTGTAGGATTTATAGTGGTTTTTCTCCTGATAACCAACATTGTTTCACTTATAATATCTGGAATGACTTCTTTGGATGGCGGATTCATAATCACCAACGCCCAGAGGGTGGCTTATCTGATCTTCCTGAACGTTGACCCTTACTTCATGGTCTATACTGGTTCACTCTCAGGCATTAGCTTGAACGCAGAACTTCTTTCAATCTATATCCAGATTGGTTATACTGTGGTTTTTTCATTCATCCTCTATTCCGTTTTTCTGAGAAGAGGTGAGATATCATAAGTTCAATTGAAGTGAAGGATTTACGCAGGATTATCAGAGGCACAGTTGTGATCAATATACCCAATCTGTTCATGGAGAATTCTATAATCGGCATAGTAGGACCAAACGGAAGCGGAAAATCAACGCTCCTGAAAATCATTTCCGGTTGCATTGACGATTTCAAAGGATCAAGTTTAGTGGATGGAATTAATATTGTGGAGAACCATAAAGATTGTGCCCGGAAAATTGGGGCCCTGATTGAAAACCCATGGCTCTATTCTTATGTGAATTCTTATGAAATGCTTGAAATCGCCCATAAACTGAGAAAAGGGGAGAAGTGTATAGGGGAGGAAATTGAAGAAGATCTGAAATCTCTCGGGTTGCTTCATAAAAAAAATGTTCCTTTAAGGGATCTTTCATCGGGAGAGAAAAAACGACTATCCATCGGGCTTGCTGTGACTGGTTCCCCTGATATAATTATACTGGATGAGCCCACTGATAATATGGATGCCGTTGGGGTCGACATGTTTGAGAACTTAATAAACAGACTGAAAAATGAAAGGGAGAGACTAATTATAATAACTTCACATGATCTTGATATAATAGGCAAAATTTGTGACAGAATAATTTTTCTCGTGGGAGGTGAAATCAGAAAAGACCTCGAACTTGAAGGAGGGGGTTATTACTTCATACTTCACACAGACGAGAATTTCAAACCTGAAATCATGGGGGATTTCAGTACTGAGTATTCAGACAAAGGAAAGATTGCAGTATGGATAGACAATGAAGAGAAACTTAACAAGTTCTTCAGAATAATTTCAGAAAAAAGAATCAGAATAAAAAATATAGAAAAAATTACCCGGGCTGAGCTCGAGTATAAAAAAATAATGGGATCAAAGTAGTGAAATCTCGTCTCCAAGAAGAACTTTCATTCCGGCCTGATTGACAAGCTTTCCATTCTGGTCTATGATTTCAACCAGTCCTATGTATGATTTGTAATCAAAGAACATCAGTGATATGTTGAGGTGTTCCATGCCTGTTGGGGTGGAGGTGCTGGTGTTCACGCTGACGAATATATACCTTGATCCATTGTATGTTGAATTTATAAACTGGTGATAATGGGAGGAAAGTGCAAGAAGACCATTGAAAAGTGTTGTGTTGAAATTGTTGTTGAACTTCAAAAGCCCTATCAAAGTACCATTTCCATGATTGTCCCCGTAGGCTGAAAATGCAATAGCAGATATGTTTGACATGGCTTCGCTCATGTAGACGGATTCGGAAGAAGTAGTTGTTGCACTGGAAGTGTTCACAAATTCTTTGAAAATTGTTGAAGCATTCTGTATGTTGATATCAACCTGAAGGAAATTCGCCTCATTTACGCCAGTCTGCCCCTTTATTTGGGCTGATGTGATAAATATGGGATGAGATGGTGCAGATGATGGATTCTTTAGGATTGCAACCTCACTGTTCATAAGGGTAAGAACAGCATTTTTAGTTTCATTCACACTAGCAAGATGGAGTACCATTATAAGATAATTTGAATAGACAGAGATCATTATATTGGCGTACATTCCAGTTGCGTTGAATGTTGAGGACAGACTTTTAAGGGTATTTGACTCAAAGAATCCATATATATATGGTGTTCCTGAAGATGTCATTCCCATTGAAACATTGCTTGTAGTCGAATTTTTTGCGCTTGCATTCATTATTGACCAAATATGGTTGACTTCACTCACGTTTCTCTCTGAAATGTATCCCACTGTAGCTATTCCCACACCGGAGGTCGGCTGGAACACCGCAAATTCAAGTGATGTTATTCCGGAGAGTGCTGGTGAGTTTGAAGTTGGCGCACTTAGAGATGGATTTACGGAAAGTGATTGTGCGTTTGAACCCTGTAATGATATAAATGGCATTTTACCAACAATCTGGTTGTATCCTGGCATGATATATGTGTTCAAAGGAACAGAAGTAGATGATGAGAAATAGCTCCCTCCCGCACCTTCAATTATAGCAATACCTGCAGAAGCATTGCTTGCTGTGGCAGTTGAACCAGATGTTTGGTTCCAGCTCCCACCAAGAGATTTGTTTACCTGATTTGAACTCACAACATTCGGGGAGTTGTACTGCGGGGAACTGCTGGAATATGTTGGGGTGTTCGTTTTAATATTCAAGTTCAAGAATCCAGTAGCATAAAGTAACCCGGTAGAGACCACCAGAGCCGCTACTATAACAACTATAACTATTTTCATTATATTTTTCATGTATGGGTGATCAAATTTTATTTATATATACTTTTATATTTTAAAATTAGGGTATTTAAATTGAGATACTAAAAATGTGTTGTAAATAGCCACGTTCAATTTCTGCAATAGTCGTAAAGTATAAACTATTTTACTATGTTACGCAAAAATCAGGAAAAAGAATTCAATCCATCTAATCCCTCAGATTTGAGTCTCTCGTCCGCATTGTACTATTCAAGAAGATGCGGGAACCGGGATTCGAACCCGGGTTAAGGGCTTGGGAAGCCCCTGTGATAACCACTACACTATTCCCGCTTAAAACAGATTCCCATAGCCAAAGCAGGAAATTTTAAAAATGGAGGGTGGTTCAGTACCATCCTCTTGCTTTCATAGAGTCAGCTACTCTCTGAACTGCTATGATATATGCACCCATTCTCGGGTCAGTTTTGTATTTTTCTGCTGTTTCAAGAACAGCTTCAGCTGAGGCTGTCATCTTCTTATCGAGCTTCTCATATACCTCTTCCGCAGTCCAATAGTATCCGCCTACGTTCTGAACCCACTCAAAATAAGATACTGTCACTCCACCTGCATTTGAAAGGAAGTCCGGAAGAACGAGTACGTTGTTCTTGTGGAGTATTACATCGGCTTCAGGAGTTGTAGGTCCGTTTGCAAGCTCAAGCACGATCTTTGCCTTTATTTTTGATGCGTTCTTTCCTGTTAACTGGTTCTCAATGGCTGCAGGTATGAGTACATCCACATCAAGTTCAAGAAGATCCTCGTTTGAGATGTTCTTCGCACCTTTGAAGTCCTGTACTGTTCCATGCTGCTGCTTATGTTTCAGCAATGCATCATAGTCGATTCCACTCTCAAGTAATATTCCTCCCTTTGTATCAGATATTGCCACAACTTTTGAGCCAAAGTGTTCTTTTACAAGCTTGAGTGCGAACTGTCCCGCGTTTCCAAATCCCTGTATTGCAACTCTTGCCTTGGAAAGATCTATATTCTTTTTCTTAGCCCCAACTTTCAGGACATACATTCCTCCTTTTGCTGTTGCATCTCCTCTTCCCTGAGAACCTCCAAGTGTCAGTGGTTTTCCTGTTATAACTCCCGGTGATGATCTTCTTGTTATATTCTCATATTCATCCATCATCCATGCCATTATTTGTGGTGTTGTGTAGACATCAGGTGCAGGAACATCCACCTCTGGACCTATGAATTCACCAATTGTTCTCACATATGCTCTACTGAGTCTCTCAAGTTCTCCCTGGCTCATGGATTTTGGATCGCATATAATTCCTCCCTTTGCTCCTCCGAGTGGGATATCTACGACTGCTGTTTTCCATGTCATCCATGCAGAGAGAGCTTTTACTGTTGATAAGGTCTCATCCGGGTGGAATCTGATTCCGCCTTTTGTGGGGCCTCTTGCAGAGTTATAGTGCACTCTGAATCCTGTGAACACTTTAACTTCTCCGCTATCCATCCTTACAGGAAGACTTACCTGAAGTATCTGTTGGGGACACTTCAATATCTCAAATGCCTGCTTATCCAGTTTCATTATCTTTGCTGCTTTTCCAAGCTGTTCCACCGCTATTTCAAACGGGTCTAGATTTTCTGTCATAATTCCACCATTTAAGGTAAATACGGTATTACTACTGAGGATTAAACCTTTTTCAGAATGTTATTAATTTAAATTGATGTGAAATAAAATTAATTATTAAAAAGAAAAATATATTTATGGTTTTGATGCTGTGATCTCAAGTTCCACAAGTGCATCGGGATTTACAAAACCACATATGATTGTTGTCCTCACAGGAGCCCTGTTATTAAAGTATGAATCGAAAAGTTGGTTCATTTCTTGAAAGTTTGATGCATTTGCGAGATAAACAACTACCCTTATGACATGATCTAGTGAACTTCCTGACGCTTCTAGTATTTTCTCAACATTCCCAATCGCAACTTCAAATTGTTTCCTGAAATTCCCCTTTGTATCCTGGTTTATTCCGAGCTGTCCGGAAAGATAAATGGTGTTTCCAGAAATTATTCCATGAGAATAGTTGCCTGCTCTTGGAAGTTTTTCAAGGTTTATCCTCTGTATTGCCATAGATGTAAAATTGCTGTTATGCTATTATACTTTTCATTTTTCAAGAATTTAACATATGCGAGCGGGAATTCCCCTTTCGCAAGAGAGGGGATGAAAGCGAGCGAAATGTTTATGCTATATGGATTATTACCATAACTATGCCCTACGAACTGGATAAAGGTGCGGCATTCAGTATATTCATTATACTACCACTTCATCCAGGTAGTAAAGTACAGGAAGAAAGTATTCATCAATGATGCCATTGTGGATCTTCTTAAGACAAAGACAAGGGAAATTGCTGAAACGTTCAATGTTGATGTACTTGAGATAGAATGCGATAAAGATCACTTCCACATGC
>JAKAWU010000039.1 GCA_021816965.1 Thermoplasmata archaeon
TATCCCCTATCATGATGGTGTCACTGGCTTCGACATCTGCCTTATCTAGGGCTATTCTGTAAATTTTCTCATCAGGCTTTCCAACGCCCTGTTCTCCCTCTATGAGAATGTGGTCAAACAAAGGTTCAAGCTTGAATCTGTTAAGTTTGTCCCTCTGTGCACTTAGACTTCCGTTGGTGATCAGAGTCAGGTCGATGTTCCAGTCTCGGAACTGGTTTATGGCATTTACTGCTCCAGGGAAAACGTACATTGCTTTTTCCCTGATGTGTGAAAAACGATCGGCAATTTCATTTGACAAATCTACATCCTCAATGCCAAGATCCTTCATCTCATTACTGACCACGACTTTCCTCGCGTCCTCTAGTTTCTGCCTCCACTCCTTGTGTATCTTTGGATCTGACCAAAACGAACTGGAATTCCGAAGAACAGCTGCAACCGCTTTTCTAGTCTCAACTCCTGCGAGGCGATCTGAAAACTCATCCATTACTCGATTCCAACATTCATCTTTCAACACTTCGAAAGCGATTATTGTGTCATCAAGATCAAGGAAAATAGCCTTCGGCATTTCAACTTTCATTTTATAGCATAACAGTACTCATTATTAGATAACTGCTATTGTTACCCGAGAGTAAATTAAAACCGGAGTTCCTATTCTTTAGCTGAGGTTTTACTATGTGAGTTGATTTTAACTACAAAGAAAAGCGGTAAGATCCAAACTGCAATGCAACCTACCAAGAGAAGTATACGAAGCATGGGATTAAAAGGACAAGGATAGGTAGGGATTTGAACCCTAATAAATGGGATCTGCAGTCCCACGCATCACCTCTCTGCCACCTATCCGCAACTCGGGTATTCTAAAACACATATTTATTTTTCCGTTGTACCGCATAATTTTTTCAGATAATAGGTGTGAATTATGCCACTCATATTCGAAAAGATATTAGCGATTGCGGACTTACTCTCTGATGGCATCCCCTAAGACAATAATATCATTCAAGGCGGCCCCTCTTACATTCATTCCAATCTCAATTGCTCTGGCCATTATCGCAATTATCATACCAATATACCTCTATCCTGGTTTTTTTGTTGCCGATTTCCTAAACCTTTTCCCATATGTGATAATGCTAATCTTCATTTTTTACTATAACAGGGAAAAATACAAGAAACTTGCTACAATAGAAATCCATGAAGATCGACTATACATAATTAAACCATCAGAAAAAAACAGCGCAAAATTTAATGAAATATCAGAAATAAAAAGAATGCCTGAAATTGACAGGAAACTTTTTTCTGTAAAGTTAGAAAGTGGAAAGATTATGGGGCTATATGATAGGTATCTTAAGGAATATAATATGAATTTTATAGACTTCATTTCTGTCAAGTCTGGAAAGAATATACTTGTGCCAGTATGAATATAAATATCATGAATTGATATATTCAGAATGGTAAATTCCACCAGGCCTCATGGGAAAAAAAGCAGTATTTACAAATATATTGCTCTCATTTCTTTAGTGCCACTCTCCATAGAAATCATGCTTTTTCTCACAACCCATGCCATTCATCATAATTTTTTATTTTTTACAATCGTTTTATCAATACTATGGATCGTTATTTCCTACTATGCAGGAAGCAATTCAGTTTATTCTTTATCGTTCCTTCCCTTTATTATTTTTGAGTTGATTATGGCAACAATAGATCAGAATCCTGTATCTCTTGGTTTTGCAAAAACGCTGATATTGATACTCTATATATTTACCATTATTGTCACAGGAGCTTTTCTCCTTGAGAAAAAAACAGGGATGAAATATGTAAAGAAAAAGAAAGTTATGTATGAGGATGAGATAAAAGAAGTTTTAAAGGAATTTGAATATCTTGAGCCACCCTCTTGAGAAAAATTTTCAGTTTCTGTACCCTCTTGATCTCAATTCATTCATTCCGCCTTCTATGTTTGCAACATTGTATCCTCTGTCTGCAAGAAACATCGTTGAATACATGCTCCTGTTCCCATGTTCGCAAACCAATACATATTTTTCATTCTGTTGAAGATTTTTGTAATTCTGGAAAAGTTCATTCATAGGCATAAGGATTGCATCTTCTATATGCCCTGAGGACCATTCATATGGTTCTCTTACATCAATAACCTTCCATTCGTCTCTTTCTTCCATAAATTGATCAGGTGTGAGGTTCTTGGCATGTGCTTCAACGAACCCTCCATCTTTGAGAAAATCAGAATAAAGATATATTGTTGCGTCAATCCCCCTTGTTGAAAGACTTTCTCTTACTTTCTTCGAATAATTTTCGTTTGAAGTGAGAAAGACAAATCTTTTTCTGGAATTTTTAATGTATTCTGCCATATCTTCCGGCCAGCGTTTCTCGTAGAAAGTTGCAAGTGCCGATTCAGATATGTGAGAATCCATGTATTCTTCAAATGTTCTTGTGTCCACAAGTTCTATTTCATTATTTTTGAACATTCGGATATCTTCTTTTATATTCATTATGATTCAGTATAATATAGATATAAATACGTTTTTGTACTATTATTTGGTACAAGATATTATTAATTTAACATTAATTATTTTTAAATCCCAGAATTCTGAATTTCCATATAGATATCAATGCTCATTCCAGGCGACAGAAAATGAATAAACAGAATTCCTGCAATGAAGAAACATTCCCTGCACCCCTGGCCAATAAACAAAGAGATCATTTTAAGAGCGAACTGTATAGAGCTTTTTCTTTTCATGCTGTATATAATGTCATTTGCCTGCATTTTTTTAATGAATACATTGTGAAGATTAAGGTAGTTTTCGTTACTGCTTGAAAGGTTGCTGGAAAGAAATTCCAGATTTTCCATGGATTCCATTGTGAACTGGTGTTTAGCCAGCATGAAATTCTCTTTTGAGGTTTTAATGCCTGTAACGCTTTCATGCTTCCTATAAAGTGTGAGCTTGTTCTGTGTTGTTCCAATCTCATGGCCATAATCCACAGCAACCAAAAACAATGCCTTATCAAGACTCCTGTATATGTTTTTCAGAATGGATGAATATTTTTTTGCCAGATCTGACCTGATTGAAATGCACGAAACATACCAGTCAACCCTTTTTGAAGTCAGTTTTCCCGACTTTAGCAAAGGCTTTTTTTCAGAGAGATTGAACACATCAAGTCTATTCCTGTTATTACCTATGGTTTCACCAATATTTTCATTAAATGTAGTATCCTCAGATATAGTTTGAATATCGTTATGTAGATACGACATTTTTGGATTATTCCAAAATATTTCCAGAACATATGATATCTTCTTTTTGTGGAACATGTCGTCATCGTCCAGAAAACAGATTATATCGCCATTGCTCGAATCAATCCCTGCAGCTAATTTCTCGCCAAAACTATCCTTATCTGTCCTTACATTTATGATTGAGTTTTCCTTCATGAATCTGGTTAAGTCCGGATCATCAAAGTTACTTACCACTATAATTTCAATTGAAACATCATGATCCACTTCCTGGTTAAGAATAGATTTAATTGCATCTTTCAGGTATTTTTTCCTGTTGTGGGCAGTTATGACCACAGATACTTTTTTTTCAGTTTTCATAAAGTTTTATCAATCTCCTCATAATTGTTTCAGTTGAATAATTACTTTCAAGTTTTTCCCTGATAGAATCCAGATCAGTTTTTCTTTTATAATTTATGATAGATTCTCTCATCTGGGCAGGAGAATCAACAATTTGGAGCATTCCATCTATAGATAGATCTCTGGCAACTCCTGTATCAGCAGATATGACTCTGGCACCTGAATATACGGCTTCAACCATTGCCACTCCGAAGGATTCAAATTTGGAGGAAAAGAGAAAAGCATCTGAACCTGCCATCAAAGTATATAAATCCTCATCAGGCACATTTCCTGCAAAGATCAGATTAATTTTATCTTCAGAAGCAAGTTGTTTCAGATATGCTACATAGGATAGATCAGGAGTATTGCCTGTGAGCACAAGTGGTTGTTTCAACCCCTTCATTGCTCTTATTATAAATTCTATATTCTTATTTTTCTGTAGTCCACCTGAATGAATAAAATACTTTCCCACATCCAGACCGTATTTAGATACAGTTGCACCAATGTCCCCAGAAATAGTAATTCTTCGAAAATCCACTGGATCAGGGATGACAGATATTTTTTCAGCTAGATCTGGGACAAGATCAGCTGTGATATTCTTTTCTTTTTCAGTAAGTGATACAATATGATCAAACTTCGAAAGAAAAGATGGCATGAATTTTTGATAATAGACTGAGTTCAATGTTCCACCATAAATAAGTTGATAAAATCCATGTGCAGTGAACAATTTTTTACCCTTTATTTTGTTCAGGTTCATGTACAGATAGTCAGAACTCCACACCCTCTGCCCATGTATGTGGTAAATATCTGATCCTGTCTTACTGAGCATTTTCCAGTAATCTAACGGTGGAAACCTAAACTTTCCAATTTTACGGAGTTTAATACCATGGTATTGAATCTTTTCACCGCTTTTCATAGCCTGAAGATCTTCAATGTCAGAGAATACATGTACCTCATGTCCTATTTCAGAAAGTGCATCAACTAAGGTTTTTACCACCCTTTCAGTACCACCGGTGTGTGGATAGTAGTGATGGCTTGTGACTGAAATTTTCATTGCAGTTCACTTTTAAGTTTTTCAAGAATCTCACGGATACCATTTTCCAGAGTCATTGGATTCTTCACAGGTGAATTTCTTGCGACAAGAGTTTCTGCCTCTTCAAGGACATAGGGTCTTTCCTCAACTTCTATTTTTCTTCCACTCAACGTTTCAACAGTTTTGATAAGATCGTTCACCGAGGTGCCTTTTCCAGAACCAAGTTCATAATCACCAGGTTTAATATTACCATTCACAACTTCAAGTACTGTTCTGGATAAATCCTTCACATTAAGATAATCTCTGACATGAGAACCATCTCCAAACCTTATGGCCTTTTCTCCTGAAAGTGCAGCTTTTGAAAATAAATACACCGCTCCTTTTCTAGCATTCCCTCCATATATGTTGAATAACCTGAAAATTACTGCTCTGGTTCCATAAAGATTTCTGTAAAGGTTGATCCACTCTGTTCCGTGTTTTTTGGACATAGAGTATGCGTTTGAAGGTTCTGCTGTTGAGCCAGAAGATGGATAAAGAAATAGAGCATCAGATTTTCTTGCCATTTCTAGGCATTTCATTGTGAGGGAAAGCCCATCGACAAAATACTCATATGGATGATTAAGTGAGTTTCTTATGAGAGTTCTGGCTCCGAAGTGAAGGATAATATCAAATTTTGTTTCTTCCGGCATTCTATCTTCTATATCCACGCCAACCGGATCAAAGCCCTTGTTTCTCAGGTCTTCCATTAACTGTGAACCGATAAAACCTCTGCTGCCTGTGACAAGTATATTCATAATGCTGAAGTGAAAACAGTAAATTAAATATTTTCCATATGGTTGTTTTTAGTTTTTTCGCTCAAATCGATCATAGTTGAGAAAAATTTTTCATTGATATGCGATGAGGAATAATTCTCTATGAAAAATTTTCTTCTTTTTTCCCTGTTGTTTCTAAGTGTTGAAATCATTTCAACAGCATTCCTGATTTCTTCTGCAAGCGACTTTGGATCGCTTGAAATGAATTTTATGGCATTTTGTTTTTCAGCATCCTTGAATGATGATCTGATTACTGAGCCGGATATGATAAAACATCCTGCAGACATTGCTTCAATGACGGTATAAGGAAAAGAATCCCAAAGTGTCGGGTAAAGAAATATATCGCTCCTGCAGTAGAAATTGTGGAGTTCCTGGTCACTTACTTGACCAGGCACCCTTATTCCATTTTCATTATCTTCCTGTAGATGAACGGAACCTGATCCAATTATAAATAGAGTCGATCTATCTTGAACCTGTGCCATCTTCCAGCCGTTTAACAGAACTTCAATTCCTTTGAGTTTTTCGATTCTTCCAACGAACAGAAATTTAATATTCTGCTCCTGCAAGAATCCAGCACATTCAATTTCTGGAGATCCGTTCGGTAATTCCATCACCATGGCCCTTTTTCCCAGCTCTAATTTTAATTTGTCTCTTCCAGGATATATGTGAAAAGCTGAAATCCTTCTGTATAGTATTCCAGAAGCATACAGTTTAGACTTCATTGTATTTATTAGTCCCTGATCATGGAATTCTGTGTGTGATGACCCCATTAGAACTTTTCCTTTGAAAAGCCTCCAGTACTGGTTTTTTGTAAGATAAACAATCTCGCTGGGATCCTCCTTGAGGTATATCCTGTAGTACCATGCAGTGAATAAAAGGAAAAATGGCAAAAAAAAATTGTCGAGAACGAAGGACATTATCCTGTTTTTCCTGAAAAATCTGAACTTTGTTTCAAAAAGATTCAACTTTATGTTATTATATTTTTTTAAAAATTGAGATTCTCTCTCAAGCCTCTTCCGATCGGAAAATCCTGTGCTTATAACCGTGATATTAAATTGATGTGGCACTGAATTCAATGTGTTGATCAGCCATCTCTCAACGCCTCCACCCATTGCAGGGTCCGTGACAATATGAAATCCAAGGCGTACTGTGGGTTGAGGCATAACATGTAAATATTGCAATGTATAAAAACATAAGAGTTATAGATATATGACCATGTTTAAAGTTAATAATTCACATTACTTTATCGGTAAAGGAGTAAACATGAGAAATAAACTACAATCAATTTCACATCACTTTAGAAATTCTGCTTCTGATTTATTCAATGATGGATACAATATTCTCGCGATTCTCATTTCTTTATTTTTTGCAACAATTTTCTGTTACATTTCTATAATGCGGTATCTTTCTCTCACTGAAAATGTACTGGATCTTGGCGTAAATGCCAGTCTTCTATATAACGTTCTCAGAGGTGGACTCTTCGCCACTCCATCCAATCCCAATCCCATAGCTTTTTCCAAACTTATTTATATACCACTCGGAGTTATTTATTACTTCTATTCAAAAGAGTGGATACTTCTAATATATCAGAATATTTTCCTCTCTCTTTCCCCCATTGCGCTGTATTTCATCAGTAGGAATGCTGGTCTTACCAAAAAAATATCAATAGCAGTAGAAGTTCTGTATTTTTTATACTACCCGTTAAGTGGAGTGTACTGGTTTGATTTTCATATGATGGCCTTTTTTCCCACGCCATTTCTTTTTGGAATCCTGACATACAGAAAGAGCAACAGGATATGGATGCCGTTGCTTCTGGTTGCAGCCATATCTGATTATATGGCCCCTATTATTGTAGGTTGGTTCCTTCTTATAGAAATTGGCAAGAAGATAAGGAAGGATGATCATGATTTCAAAAATATGGCCCCAGAAATTTTCCTTATTATGATTCTGAGCGTGATCTTCCTTCTTCCATCACTGTACACAATGCATACATATTATTCAAATTACCTCAGCATCCAAAACTATGGAGGTCTTTATCTTACTCCTATTTTGAAATATGATTTTATTATAAGGGTTATTCTCCCACTTCTTTTTATCCCTCTAGCGGGCATAGAGTACCTTTCCATGATAATCCCATTTGCTGCCTTAGTATTCTTTAACAACTATGCTCCATACCAGAGCCTTATGTTTTTCCAGTATCCTGCTCTGTACGCCCCTATCGTAATGTTTTCTCTTGTTATAGGTCTCTCACGGATTGAACACACTCTTAAAAACTGCAGAACAAAGTTCCTGAAAAGATACAGCATAAGAATTATTGCAGTTTATCTTTTAGTAATAAATATTGTGCTTTTCTCTTTGTACACCCCTATAGGAATCATGTACTCTGGAAATTATGCTAAAAATGCGCTAAATCCTCAATTGACCGGCGCAGATCAGTATTATGATATTTCTGTAAAGATGATTCCAAAACCCTATGATTCTGCTATCATGACAATGATGTCTTCCATTCCTGCAGGTGCATCGATTCTTGTGGAAGGCAACCTTCCTGAATTGATGCAGAATCATGTTACATATCTTGGTATATGTAAAGGAAATCCTGCTCCACAGTACATACTAAATGATCCATACAATTATCAATTTTATGACAAACTCACAGTTTTAACCGCAGGTTATAATTTTACATTTATGGAGGCTTCAAACTATTACATGCTCAATTACCATTATGGACTGTATTCTTCATATGAAGGTGCAACCCTTTATGAACTTAATTACAGTGGACATCCAACTGCATTTGTACCATTGATATGGGAGATCAAAATGCCAAATTTCAGCAATGCTGGAAAAATAACATTTTTACCTCCCGGAAATTTCAATATCTCCATTTATGGGGTTTCCAGTGCAAACACTACACTTACGATGAATAATTTCACAATCTCACATTCATGGATATCATCAGGTGTAGAGTATTTCAATTTCTCAACCAGTGTGTATTTAAGCAATTTATCACTATATTTGAAGAATGCAACAGGATCAAGTGGTACCATATTTATTACTCAGGAGAATGCTTAGATGACAGAACAAAACATTATAGATCCAAAGAGTCTTCTTGAAAAATTAGGGTTTATGGCTTTAGGTACGGTTGTCCTTATGCTACCCAATGGACTCTATGCGTATTCCGGTTATACATCTCCAATAGCCATTCTATTGGAAATTGTATCTTATTTTGTTGGTTTTATCCTTATTGTTTATGGACTTACCAATATTCGTTCCCAGAGTACAGACGCGAGACGCATGGTTCTCTTGATGACCGCTGCAATGGCTGTAATGACAGCACTGTATGTATTCTACGGTTTTGTAGCAAAGAATGGCATAACCGATGAAATGTATATTGACATATACTCTGCAAAAAGCCTTCTTAACGGGATAAATCCATACGGGCTTAGAATTCCAATAAATTCTTTAATCTCAAATGGTGTTCCATTCTCTTTTCTTACGCCGACTATGAATGGTTCGTTTATAAATTTCCTTGGCTATCCTGCATTATCATTTCTACTCCTTATTCCCTTTATCATTTTTAATATAAATCCAGTACTTTTGCCAGTAATTTTCTCATCATTACTTTCCATTATAGTCGCGGTCAGATACATCAAAAGTTCTTTGCCCTATGCTGCACCTCTTGCAACCGCTATATCATTGATCAACCTGAACATTATCTTTTTTTCATTGAGTGGAATGAATGATATAATATGGGCAGTATTTTTATCGTTATCCATAGTTTTCATTGGAAAAAAATTCACAGGAGGAATATTTTATGGATTATCTATCGCATTCAAACAGATCCCATTCATACTCTTTCCATTTTTGATAGTGTATGTATATAGGACATATGGCGTCAAAAAAACCATATATTTCACCACAATGGCAATTCTTGTTTTCATGATTTTCAACCTTCCATTCATAATATGGAATCCTGGAACTTATGTTCATTCTGTATTATCCCCAGAGTCATCCTCCATAATAGGAATTGGGTTTGGTCCTTCGCAACTTGCTTTTGCAGGTTACGCCCCTTTTGTTAATAATTATGTTTTTGGAGTAGCAGCTGTTGTTTCAATTTTGGTAACTTTAGCTCTATATTACATTAATTTTGAGAAATATAAATACGTACTGACAGTCATTCCTCTGGTATTTTTCTTTTTCAATTACAGGCTTTTGGAGAATTACGTTCTATTTTGGCCTATAATTTCATTGTTGATGATTCCACAGATGTTTGAAGATTATACTATGAAAAAAGAAATGGAAGTTGACATACAGAAATCTAAGAGAACAATTGACTGGACAATAAAAAAGCCATTTATTACTGCTTTTTTAGTAGCAATACTGATATTATCGCCCGCAACAGCATTAGTCTTCAGCTATGAAACTTACCATAACAACCTGAGTATTGTGTCTGTTAATGAAATTTCAACTTCAGGTGGCAACATCTCAAGTCTATCAGTAAGCATCGATATCCACAACAATAATTTCTACTATCCGATGAATTTCAGGATACTCACAGGTGGCCCCCTATTCTACCCGAATGGATACCTCTGGAACATAAGCTCGGTAAAGAAAATTTCAGCAAATGTTGAAGAATTTTTCATTTTTACGAATTACACTTCTCAGCAAATTTCTAGCGGCAATACATACATACTTGAAGTATATTCAACGAATATGTCTGTATGGGAAGAGATTCATTACAGCGGTTCCAGACTAACCTTTTCAGCAGTTTCATGGTATTGATAAAGGATTTATTTGAAATAAAGTTTTAATATTGTAATTTTAATTGTATAGACATCATAGCTTAATTTCTATAATATTTCTTACTCAATAAAATTTTTTCTCACATTTTCATTAAAAGATTATATATGTTTCTATTAGTGAAGTATGGCTAATAGACATACAACACTAATCTAAAAACAAAATGTATATATACTCCTTAATTAATACTAGTTTATGATACCAGAAACCAAAGACATTAAGATCACTTTGAGGATATCAGAAGATGATCTGGATCAAATTGATTCCTTTCTGGAAGAAAATCCAAAATTTGGTAACAGGTCAGAGTTTTTAAGAAACTGCGCTCTGGAATCAATTTCAAGGACCCTTAACGTCAGAGGAGGGGGACAGGGAGATCTTAAACTCACTGAAAGGGAGAATATAATCATAGAAAAAATGATCAAGATGGGATATTATTATAACAGGGAAGATGCAGTGAGATCAATTGTGGATTACTGTTTTGACACCGGGATAATAAAGGCAATTTTTGAAGACAAAATAAACAGGTTCAATCAGATTGAGAGTTCCATCATGAGGGGTTACAATGTTCGAGAAGACAAATATGGGGGGTTGTGAAAGTGGAAGTTAGAGAAATGGCGCATAAAAATGCAAGAGCTTTAGTATACAACATTGATCAGAGTGCAAAATACAGCATTTACAATGGTATAAGCATACTGGTGATTGGAAATAGCATGAGCAATATTTTTGAAAAACTTTCTGAGAGAACGGAAAATGCCGATCTTCCTACCAGGACAGGAATCTATTTTGTGAAGGAAGTAAATACGGGCACAAAATTGGGAATGGGGCCCACTAGAGGCTACATGAATATCTCGAAAAACGAATTCATGAGAGAAATAGAGATGATAAAACTCCTCGATGCCAATGGAATAGAAACTGATGAAGGGATAGAGAGAGTTAGCAATCCCGATGTCAAGATAATGTCACTGACGGATCTAGTTTCAGATTCTGATTTCAGAAAAGGTGCAGAACTTGTTGCTGGCATGGTTGACCGTACATGTGCAACAATAATAGTAAGTGACTTTGATGATGAGTTTGCAAGGAAAATACATGCATCACTTGTTACAAAAATTCCTGTGACAAGGGAGGCAACTGCATCCTTCGTCATTAGAAACAGGGACCCATCACAAGCAAACGTGGAGGCAGTCACGCTAATAAACAGCATTAAATCCAGGATGGATAATTTCATCGTTGTGGAGAAAAAAAGACTGATGACAAAAATTCCAGCCTTGGAAACAACCAGGGGAGATCTTGAAGAGAAGATCATAAAATATGTGATGGATTTTGTGGATAAAGTACCCACAATAATCTAGTTTATCACTTTTGAGTGAGAATGCCCCCATATGACTCTACATATTGCCATATATGTTCCTTCTGTTTTTGACATTTACCATTAGGATGACTATATTATTTCTTTCTATTCCATAGATAACCTGTATTTCATTGTTCTCACGCTGTAAGGTAGAATACCTTTGAGAATTCTTGAGTTATCTGTATTTTGCAGATAAAAATAAATAGAGAGAAATTCTAGACGATTATGAAACTTCGGGAGGTGCCAGAAATCTGGTTGTTTTATGCCTTAATTGGAGCTTCTTTGTGGGGAATCTCAGGGACTGTTTCTTCCATCATTTTCATAAAATTTCATTTCCCAGTGATTTCACTCCTAATGTTTAGAATGCTTATTTCGGGGCTCTTCCTTTTCTTGCTGTACAGACCCAGACTTCCCAGAAAAAATTTTTTTCTCTTCCTCGCATATTCCATTGCAGGTCTTACTGGGGTGCAATTTACCTATCTTGAAACAATTGCACTTACAAATGCATCAACAGCGACCATTCTGCAGTATCTATATCTTCCAATGGTTGTTCTTTATACTGTAATCAGTGGTTCTGCCAGAATTACAAGTCTCCTGACTGTGGCGATCCTGGTCACAATGGTTGGACTTTTTGAACTAATAACTGGTTTTCCCGGGGCCCCATTTTCTATCATAATTAACCCTTTGGGTCTTATTTTTGGGCTTTTGTCAGCAGTCACGGCAGCATTGTACACAGTACTCTCAAAACCACTGATAAACAAGAATGGAACTATTCCCACCGTTGCATGGGCTTTATTAATTGGAGGTTTTATAACCTTGCCTGTAGGGTTGATCCCATCCCTTGAATATTTTTCAACCAGCGGACTTACGGTAATCGTTTATTTATCTATTCTTATCTTATTCGTTGCCATTTTTGGTACGATGCTTGCCTTCCTGCTGTATATCAAGAGTATGGAAAGAATATCTACAACTGAAGCATCGGTTGCAGCAACAATGGAACCAATATGGGCAGCTATTACTACGTATGTTTTCCTTGGAATTTTCCTTAATATATATCAGTATTTCGGAGGTATCCTGATTGTGCTGTCCCTGACAATTCTGAGGATCGGCACGCGAAAAAGAGTAGAATGATATTTTATCTTTTATTAGTATTTTAGCCTGTTAATCTACCATGTTAAACATGCTCACTGACATACTCCCACAGCTAAAGCATGTGGGGTTCTCACTTTT
>JAKAWU010000003.1 GCA_021816965.1 Thermoplasmata archaeon
TGAATGCCGCACCTTTATCCAGTTCGTAAGACATAGTTACTGTAGAAGTTCATTTACCATAAGTATTTCGCTCGCTTTCATCCCCTCTCTTGCGAAAGGGGAATTCCCGCTCGCATATGTTAAAAATTTAAATTGACTCAGACTACGGGGATAACACTACAAATCAGGACAAACAATGATACAGGAAATAAAACACTAAAAAGATTAATATACGTTTTTACATTTGAGTAATGTGCCTACATCATATTTGCTTAACCCTAAACCTAAAGGCAGTATATATTTTGGTATCCTGTCGACCTTTTTCTCCATGATAATTTTGGGCTCAATACCGTTTTTAGGATGGTTTCTGGCTGGATTATTAGGCGGACTTACCGCGAAAGGGAAAGGCAGAGGATTTCTTGCTGCATTGCTTGGGGGATTGATTGTAGTAATTTCATTGATTGAGGTCTCGCATTATGTTCCAGTTTCATCACTCAGTTTCATTCCTAATTTAACAGGAAACTTTTTGCTTTATACAAAACTGACTGACACAATGCAGTATACAAGCAATGCACTGAACGCTAATGAGATAGGAACAATCAGTTCCATATTGATTGATGGGGCTGCAGTGGCAGGCATTGGTGGTTTAATAGGTGGAGCAATTCTACCAAACGAAAACACCTTTGAGAACTAGCCTTTTTTCACAATATATTCTACACTTATTTCTTCGATTTTTTCATATGTTTTCTTTAATTGATTAACTATGGCATCTTTCAGTGTTCCCTTTTCAACTCCAAGATAACCCATCTCTGAAGGATCAAGCCCACATGGTCTAATTTTCGCAAATCCCTCCAAAACCTCTTTGCTGTAATTTATGGAAACACCGTGGAAGGAAACTCCATCTCTTACCTTCATTCCAACTGATGCAATTTTTTTATCACCTGAAGCACTATTAACTGCCCAAATACCTGGCTCACTGCCTCCATGGACCTGGAATCCAAGTTCATTCAGTGCGCAGGAAATTATATTCTCCACCCATAGTACAAATTTTCTAAGGTCAGGAGTCTCTCCCTGATTGAAAACTCTAACTATTGGGTATACAACAAGTTGTCCTGGCCCATGGTAGGTTACATCACCACCTCTCTCTACAAGAATTGGTTTCAAACCGTTAAAATTTTCCTGTTTTGAGTTTCTCCCCATAGTATAAACTGGTTCATGTTCAACAAAAATAAAGATATCGGGGATTTTATCCCTGCATCTCAACTCATGAATCTCCCTCTGCAAATTGAGGACGTACTGGTAGTTTTTCGTTTCAAGATCAAGAGATAGGCTTGAAGTGGAGTGGTTTTCCATACGCTATCTGAGCCGATTCTTGAATACCTTCTGACACAGTTGGATGTGGATGAATAGTTGCTCCAATATCCTCAACATTAAGGCCTGCCTCTATGGCAAGGGAAAGTTCAGAAATCATTTCTGAAGCATGTGGGGCAGCTATGGCAGCTCCAGTGACTGTACCATCATTAGTGTAGTAAATGGTATAGAATCCCTGGGACATGTTGAGCCCCTGGCTTCTCCCGTTAGCGGCTATTGGGTATCTGGTGCTCTTTTCGCTCTTTGCTCCAGTGAATGCGACTTCCGGGTCTGCAAACACTACATAAGGCATAGCGTAGTAACCAACCGTTGTATTCTTTCCACTAATGTTATCCGCAACTATTTCTCCTTCGTAGAATGCTTTGTGTGCAAGCATCGCACCTCCAGTCACATCTCCAACTGCATAGACTCCCTTCTCGCTGGTTTCCTTGTGGTTGTCAGTTTTTATGGCGCCATTCTCCATTTCCAGTTTGAGGTTTTCCAGTCCAAAGCCTTCCACATTTGGCTTTCTTCCAATTGTAAGAAGAACATAATCTGCAGAAAGGTTTGCACCAGATTCCATTCTCACATAGTATCTGTCCCTCTTCTCGACTGCAGCTACCTTAGCAGAAATCATGATCCTTATTCCAAGTTCCTTCATTCTTCTTTCAACAGGTTTTACGAGTTCAGTTTCAAATCCTGATAAAATTCCGGGAAGCATCTCAATCAGGGTAACCTGTGTTCCTAGTTTTGCAAATGCAATACCTAGTTCAACGCCTATATAACCTCCACCAATGATGATGAGATCCTTTGGAATTGTTTTAAGGTCCAGAATTTCCTTGTTGTAGAGAATGTCCTTAAATTCTGCCCTCTGAATCGGCAAAGATCCTGTTGCAATCACAAGTTTATCGCATGTATGTGTCTCCTGTCCTACCTTTATGTGCTGTTTATCAACAATGTGTGCATCACCCTGTATAATTTTCACACCAAAGGCTCTGCACAAAGTTTCAACTCCGGAAACAAGCCTGTTAATCATGGTCCACTTCCAGTTCTGCCACTGGGACATGTCCACATTATAACTCATTCTTACACCCGGGAGTGTTTTCAGATATCCAAGGCTGTTTGCCATTTCTATGAGTGCTTTTGAGGGTATGCATCCATAATTGAGGCATTCTCCTCCTATCTTATTCTTTTCCACAAGAAGGACGGTTTTACCTTTCTGTCCCAATCGTATGGCCGTAGAGTATCCCCCGGGCCCCCCACCTATTACTATGACATCAAATTTCATTTTTTCACCGTACCAGGAATGTTATAGGGTTGTGCAGGTATTCCCTAACCTTTGATATGAATCTGGCAGCGTCTGCTCCGTCTATTAGCCTGTGATCACATGACAGGGATATATATGTATTCACACCATCAAACGGTCTGTGGACAGCAAGAATTGCAACTTCTGGGTAATTTATGATTGGCGTGGACAACACACCGCCTATGGTTCCAACATTGGACAATGTAAAGGTAGAATCCTGAACATCCTGAAGTGAAAGCTTATTCTCTCTTGCCTTCTTTGCAAGTTCAGCTATTTCTTCTGAAATCTGCATAACTGACTTATTGACAGCATCCTTCACAACAGCCACTGTAAGACCATCAGGAGTGTCAATTGCGACACCTATATTAACAACCTTTTTGAAGATATATCTCTTGTTTACCTCATCAAAGTGTGCGTTGAATTTAGGAAATTCAGTCAGGGCAACAGCTACTGCTTTGACAAAGAAAGGTGTCATTGTGACCTTGACTCCCTTTTCCTTAAACTCATTGAGTGATTTTGTGATAAGTTCGGTATTTATCGTTTCCGCTACCATGAAATGAGGCATGATCTGCTTTGATTTAGTCATCTTCTCGTAAATAATTCTTCTAAGACCTTTCGGTTCGTATATCTGGTCGGATTCTGATATTGCAGCTTTTTCTTTTCCTGTATGTGCCGATGTTTCGGATACTTTTGCGACATTTTGGTCAGCAGGTTCTAATGGCTTTGCTTCTGATGCATTTGATTCAGCAATCTGGTTCTGCTCTTTTGAAGGTTCCGCAGTTGGAGGCGGAGTTTCAACCTTTGTCTCTTTTCTTTCCTTTAGTTCCTTTTCTGTTCTGTCAAGATCCTCTATTGTTATTCTTCCATTTGGACCTGTAGGTTTTACCAAGTCAATGTCAATGTTCCTCTCTCTTGCAAGCCTCCTTATGGTTGGTGTTGCTAAAGCTTTTCTTTCTCCAGGTTTTTCATCCATATTATTTTCTCCTCCCTTTTCTTTATTATGAGTTTCTGTTCCTGGCACTGATTGTTTTTCAGGTTTTTCCTCATGAATTGGTTTTACGGGTTCTTTCTTTTCCTCCACATTTGGTTTCCCGTCGTCAATTTCTATGATCTCCTCTCCTACCTTGACTACTTTCCCGGCAGGGTAGACGAGTTTCAGTACTTTCCCCTCTACCGGGGAAGGTATGCTGATATTGACCTTATCGGTCATTATCTCTACCATTTCCTGATCCTTCTTAACTGTCTGGCCTTCAGATACGAGCCACTTAATTATTTCCCCCTCTGTGACTCCTTCACCAATATCCGGTAACTTAAACTTAAACATTTCGATCACCTGAATTCTTGAACTCTATTTATGGCTTTCAGTATTCTTCCTTCATTTGGCATGTAATATTCTTCAAGCTTATACGGAAAAGGTATATCAGGTCCGCATACCCTCAGTATGGGGGCCATTAGATAGTCCACAGCTCTCTCTCCAATGAAGGCAGATATTTCCGCTCCCATACCAAGTGTTCTCGGGGCCTCGTGGACTATTATCAACTTTCCTGTTTTCTTGACAGAGTTTAAAATGGTCTCACCGTCATATGGCATTATCGTCCTGAGATCAATTACATCCGCATCAATAGAATGCTTTGTCACTGTATTTACAACAATGGGAACCATAGAGCCATAGGTGACAAAGGTCATTTTACTCCCTTCATGAACAAGTGCAGCTTTCCCAATGGGTATGCTGTATTTCTCATCAGGGACATCAGATTTGATGCTTCTGTAGAGTCTTTTTGGCTCAAGGAAAATAATTGGATCTTTGGATTTCATCGCTGAGATCAGAAGTCCTTTCGCATCGTAAGGATTTGAAGGTGAAAGTACAGTCAAACCGGCTGTGTGAGCAAAGTAGGCTTCACCGCTCTGTGAATGGTATAATCCTCCCCTGATTCCCCCTCCATATGGTGTTCTAAGAACCATAGGAACGTTGTATTCTCCACCACTTCTGTATCTCATTTTTGCAGCCTGATTAACAATCTGGTCAAAGGCGGTAAATATGAAATCCTGGAACTGAATTTCAGGAACAGGTTTCAAGCCGGTCAATGCCATTCCAATGGCCATTCCCACAATTCCAAGCTCCACCAGAGGTGTATCTATAACCCTTTCAGATCCATATTTTGCCTGGAGACCTTCTGTTACCCTGAAAACCCCTCCATCTTTTCCGATATCCTCACCTAAAAGAATGATAGAATCGTCTTCTTTCATAAGCATATCCAAAGTGGAGTTTATTGCCTGAACCATGTTTAATTGTTTTGAACTCATAATATCTCCTCCTTTTCCTCGTCAATAATCCAATTGTTTTTCTCGTACACATCAGTGAACATGGTGTCAGGACTTGGTGCAGGCAATTTTTCCCTTTCATCGAATATTTTTTCTATATTGTCCTTGGCATCGGATTTAATTTTTTCAATCTCCTCTGCAGTAAGGTAATTATGTTCAATCATCTTCTTCTCTGCAATGGTAAGGGGATCTTTCTCACTTCCATCCGTTATTTCAGCTGTACGGTATTTGTTTGGATCATCTGAGGTCGAATGGGGCCCTATTCTATAACTCACTGCCTCTATAAGTACAGGTTTTTGCTCCTTCCTGACTCTCTCTACTTCTTTCTTGGCAGTTTCATACATAGTGAAAAGATCATTGCCATCCACCTTCAACCCTTTCATTCCATAAGCATCTGCTTTTTTCCAAATTTCGACCTTCGTCTGTTTTTCAACAGGGAGTGAAATTGCCCATTTATTATTCTCACAAAGAAATATAACTGGAAGATCAAAAACTGCAGCCAGGTTCATTGCAGCATGGAAATCTGGCGTAGAAGTTGAACCATCACCGAATGTTGTAACTACAATGTTGTTTTTCTTTCTGTATTTTATCGCATAAGCTGCACCAGTTGCAGGGGGCAGGTTAGTTGCGACAGGACTCTGTATAGACATAAAATTATACTGTTTGGAACTGAAATGCGAGGGCATCTGCCTCCCTTTCTCGATATCAGAGCTATTCCCCATTATTTGATCTATTATTGTTGCCGGTGGAACACCCCTGTGGAGCATGAAAGGAACATCCCTGTAGTACTGATAAACGATGTCTTCATTTTCAAGAGCCATAGATAATCCAATCTGGAGGGCTTCCTGACCTATGGTAGGAGTATAAAATCCAACCCTGCCCTGTCTCTGAGCCATAACAATTTTTCTGTCAAGTGCTCTTGAAAGAGCCATAGCCTTGTATGCTTTCACAAACATTTCTTTTTCATCCATTTTGTTTTCACCTTTGCTTGAGTGTAATATTTTTCATTGCCCATGCCTCAAAGGCCCTGTAAGACGTTCTCACAAGGGGGCCACTTGCGACAAATCTGAAACCCTTCTCCTTCGCAATGTCTTCAAACATTGTGTATCTTTCCATCGAACAGTACTCTGTTACAGGTATCTGTTTTCTTGAAGGTCTCAGGTACTGGCCAATGGTCAGGATGTCAACGCCTGAATCCAAGAGGTCATCCATGGTTTCCAGAACTTCCTGATCTTTCTCTCCATGCCCTAGCATTATGGATGACTTTGTTGTCATCTGCTGGTCTCTCTCCTTCATATATTTCAATACGCTTAGCGATTGATCATATGATGCCCTGGCATCTCTGATAATGGGTGTGAGTCTTCGGACCGTTTCTATGTTATGTGCAATAACATCCGGTTTTTCATCAATAACCTTCTGAATAAGGGCCCTGTCTCCTCTGAAGTCTGGTATCAGAGATTCCACACGAACTCCAGTATCCCTGACCATCCTGATAGTTTTCGCGTAATGCTCTGCACCCTGATCCGGAAGATCATCCCTGTCAACTGAAGTTATGACAGCAAATTTTAGGTTCATGGTTCTGACAGCATCCCTGACTTTTACAGGTTCAAGAGGATCCAGTTCTTCCATGTTTCCATGTGTTACTGAACAGAATCTGCATCCTCTGGAACAATTTTTTCCAAGTATCATGAAAGTAGCAGTCCCGGACTCCCAGCACTCTGACAGATTGGGGCATCTGGCCTCTTCGCAAACAGTGTGCAATGCCCTTGTCTTTAGAATGTTGTTAACCTCTGAGAATTTTTCTCCAGAGGGGAGCCTTATTTTCACGTAGTCCGGTCTTTGCATTATTGAGGTTGTATCTTTTTTTGATATACTAAATTATCTCTTTTTATATGTGTTGGAATTTGGTCTTCTGGGCACAACATTAGAAACTTTTATTACGCAATGAAAAATCATGGATACTCAAATGGGGCTGTAGCTTAGCATGGTTGGAGCACCCGGCTGATAACCGGGAGGTCACCGGTCCGAATCCGGTCAGCCCCATATACAGCTATAAGTAAGTCTTATGGTTCATTCCATTCTAAACGTGCTTCTTTCAACAAACCTTTATAAGAGATGGTCATCCCGCTCTTATGACACACAATGATGGAGGAGAAAAAGGCGATGACCACCCTAAAAGTACCTCGCAGTTCTCTAATGAAGACTGTTGCTCTTCTCATTGTCAACTATCTTAAATGGATTTTTATTTTTATGTCTGCTTTTGTGTGGTGCGATACATTATGCATTAATCAGGGCAGACCTTGTTTAACAGTAACCATGGAGGTTTTATAGTTGTCTTCTTGGAAGAAACATGTTAGGGAACATTCAAAAGTAGATATAATGAAGCAAGTGGATTCGTTGCCTTTGGATCTCAAATATAGGGCGGAGGACAGACTTCATATCGAGTTTCATAGACAAAAACACACTCATCTTTCAAAATTAGAACTCTTTTTTATGTTGATTGGCCCGGGCGTACTGGTGATGATTGCAGACAATGATGCTGGCGGTGTCATCACCTATGCTCAAACGGGTTCTATTTTTGGCATTGGTTTTTTTATTCCCTTTATGATATTGATGCTCCCGGTTGCGTATTTTGTTCAGGAGATGACTGTACGATTGGGGGCTGTTACCCATAGAGGGCATGCAGAACTTATTTGGAAACGTTATGGCAAATTCTGGGGCTCATTTTCTTTAGGGGATCTGATTATTGCCAATTTCCTTACTCTTATTACAGAATTTATAGGAATAACTGTAGGAATGTCTATATTTGGGATTCCGAGAATTATATCCGCCATTGCCTTTGTATTAATGGTAATAGCAATACAACTTTTCTTAAGATACTACACATGGGAGAGGATTTCTCTATTCATTGCTGCTTTCAACTTGATATTTGTTCCGCTACTGTTTTTCCTCCCACATCCATCACTGGGGCAGGTATTAGATAGCTTTGCAACGTGGAAGATAAACGGTGGTGTAAGTTCATTGTTCATTTATGTACTGCTCGCTAACCTTGGCACTACTATCGCACCCTGGATGTTGTTCTTTCAACAATCATCCGTCGTGGATAAAGGATTGACAAAGGATGACATAAAATTTGGACAAAGAGACACATTAATTGGATCGACTGTTATGGTAATAGTGGCTATTGCCATAATAATCCTAACCGGAACCACAGTATTTGGATTGGATCCCAGTGGGACTCTCGGAATCGATAATATTTTACAGATATTTGCAGCAAGGGTAGGAACATTTCCAATGGAACTCTTTGCGTTGGGCCTTGTTGAAGCTGGCTTCATAGCGGCGATTGCAATTTCAGCTAGTACATCGTGGGCTATGAGCGAAGCGTTTGGGTGGAAGAAAAGTATAAATC
Source organism: Thermoplasmata archaeon (assembly GCA_021816965.1). Classification (GTDB taxonomy): domain Archaea; phylum Thermoplasmatota; class Thermoplasmata; order Thermoplasmatales; family Thermoplasmataceae; genus Cuniculiplasma. The sequence goes on from JAKAWU010000003.1 coordinate 8,367, forward strand.
TACCAGGGCGAGAAAGCATCATGTTTTATCTTCCCAGCTTTGCTGCACTTGCAGTTGCTGCATCGATAACTCTTATTCCAAATGCACCTCTTGGTTATCTTAACCTGACGGTGCAGGTCATAGCTACAATATTCATGCCCGCTGCCATGTTGTTCCTTTTATTGCTTCTAAATGACAAGGGGATAATGGGCAGCATGGTCAATAAGAAGTGGCAGAATGTAATTGGCTTTTCGATAATTGGGTTTCTGATACTGATGAATAGCCTTTATGGAATATCGGTAGCGCTTCCTTCAGTATTTAACTATCTTGTAGGGCTGTTATGAATGAGGGTGATATAGACGTCAGCAAAAGGAAGAGAAATAAAAATTGACAACGAGAAGGAACTCCAAGAATTCATGGTTTCAGAGGGAATAGAAGATTACAGCAAGATACCAGTTGAAAAAGTTAAATTCAGCAAGGGGATCAAGGTAGCTTTCTGGTTTCTTCGAATTTACATAATTTTAATGGTATTACTCGTGATTGTAGGTTTTTCGCATGTTGTTTAACTCTTGTGAGCGAGAAATCTGACAGTCTTTATGAGTGGGAGGATGTAACACTCATCCCTGCTTGCCTGATAATTTCAGGTAACATTTGATGTTTTATGAATCCAGTCAGCCCCTTTTTAGGAAATCCAAGACTTAGGTGTCTGAAATGTTACCAGCTTTTTTGAATCTATTTCTCATTTCCCAATAGGCAGAAATGTGTGACTGCATAAAAATAAATATATCAATGATTAATTAGTTTTGTAGTGTTAAACAGAATCGGCATCAGGCAAATGATTGCAGGTGTTGCCTTCCTTGAGATTCCTGCTTTAGTTTTGGCGTATATGGTCAATTTTGTTTCTCTCCCTTTCTTTTATTTTATTCTCATTGTCTGGTCCGTTTTGATTCTGACTACCTGGCTCTTCCTTATAACCCTGGTTGGTCACTCCACTCATCTGAGAAATGCATTTTTTGCACTATATTTTCCTGAAGCATCTCTATTCACCATGATAGCTTTTCTTCCACAGATTGGCTCTTTCAATCAACAAGTCATGTTGGTTCTATCATGTGTAACTATATTGGCATATCTCATTCCTTTTGGAATTATGCTCAAATCTGGAACCAGGGAGATGGAGACAAAATCCTACATTGATGAAGCAATGACTGCACGACTCAGGGATCTTGTAGGGAAAAATCATAAAGTAATACCAGAGGTCCATATTATGCCTGCCCCGATTTATGGAAAAACTCATCTTGTTTCACAGGACATTCGTGCAAAGAGAATCCTCATCACGAAACAGCTTGCAGAAACTCTGACAAATGATGAAATGAATGCAGCATTGTGCAATGCATACTATATCGTAAAGTCAAGATGTTCTGTTAAAAACCTATTTGTTCTCTTCACTCCACTTGTTGCGTTGACTGACTTATTCGTCTATTTTATCATGGGAGGTTCTCCTTCATTAGGTGTTTTCCTTGTTCCTCTAACTGGTGTGTTACTTGTGTTGAGTATTATACTTTTCCCATTACTTTCCATTGTTCTATTTGCAAAATTAAATCATATATACACCATTAATGCAGATAGGTTTGTAGTAAAAATTACAGGCAATGTTGCATCTCTTCTTTCGTCTCTCAACAAAATCCATACGATTCAGGGAAATATAACAACCTCGGACAGCAAACTCGTACAGAAATTTGTAAGTGGAAATGAGAAGTTCTACATTAAAAGAATTATGAAGCTGGAGAAGATACAAATGTAGAGTAGCAGATTAAGCATCAGAAAATTTGCATCTTTTCACCATGCAGAAGTTTATTCAGAAAGCAGGTTCTAAACTAAGGAAACAATTATTATCTTACGACTTCAGAGAGTTATTCACTATCTTTAATCATTTAAATTGGAAGACTTATCAGGCTTGAAATTCACTGTAACTCGATACATAATAAGTACTATTAGTAATGCACACGTTTTTCATAATGAGATTCAGGTGGTTGGGCTTTGCTTCTCATAAAGTCATAAAGTTAAAGAAACTGTAGCATATATTTATTATGAGCATTAACTATGATCGATAGTGGATTGAAGGAGAGAAGGCCATATGTTATCCTGAATATGGCACAGAGCATCAATGGATACATATCAGGCAGGGATGGAGAAAGAGTGCAGATATCCTCTGAATATGATTCTAAAAGAGTTATGGAATTGAGAAATAGTGTAGATGCCATAATGATAGGTGGAAACACTTTGAGATCAGATAATCCTTTTCTGAAATCTGATAATTGCAGATTCAGGATAGTCCTGAAATCAGATGGAATACTTCAAATGGACTCGAATATCTTCAAGTCAGAAGGCACCGTCATTATTGTGAATGAATCAAAAGAAACAGTACATGGAAAGACCATCTGGATCTCTGGGGGAAAACCTCTAGATCTTAAGATTGTAATGAGTAAAATATATTCTATGGGAATCAGGAGGATACTTCTGGAAGGAGGGAAGAAGACTGCCATGAATTTTCTCAGAAATAGATTGGTAGATGAAATGTATTTGTTCATAGGGAATATTTTCATCGAAGAAGGAGGAATAAAGATGCTTGACAATTCAAAACGGATAAAAGAGATTATAGTTAATGCAGAGATTATGGACAAAGGCATTCTTCTTAGGTTGAATCCCGAAAAAATAGGTGAAGCATTATGAAAAATACCGGATATCTACGATTGGATTGGGCGAGATCCCACATGCCAGTAAGTGCAAACATCAGGGAGACGTTTTTGAAAGAAAAACCATTGAAAGGCATAAGGATAGGCATGGCACTTCATGTCGAGGCAAAGACTGGAGTTTTTGCCCTTCTTCTCAAAGAAGGAGGGGCAGAGGTCCATATGGCATCATGCAACCCTTTGAGCACGGATGACTCAGTTGTAAAATCCCTGAAGGATGACTACGGCATGGATGTACACGCAAAGAAAGGGGAAACGGAGAAGGAATATTATGAATATCTTTACAGGGTTATAGATTCAGAACCTGATGTTATTGTGGATGATGGGGGAGATCTGGTGAAGATACTGCACACAGAGAGAAAAGATCTTCTGAAAAACATCATAGGTGGAAATGAGGAGACAACAACAGGAGTTAATAGACTGAAGGTTATGGAGAAAACCGGAGAGTTGAAATTTCCCATGTTTGATGTAAACGATGCATCAATGAAACATCTTTTTGATAACAGGTACGGTACTGGGCAGAGTGCTCTTGACGGAATAATGAACGCAACAAATATCCTGATAGCGGGAAAGAATGTGACTGTAGTAGGCTTTGGATATTGCGGAAAGGGAATTGCGATGAGGATGAAGGGAATGGGTGCAAGGGTCATAGTGTCAGAAGTTGATCCAATAAAGGCAAATGAGGCTCTTATGGAAGGCTATTCTGTGATGCCACTTGCTGAGAGCCTGAAAATTTCGGACATGGCAGTAACTGCAACTGGCGTGAAATCTGTCATCCCCCTGGAAAGCATGAGGAATGCAAAGGATGGAATAATTCTTTCAAACGCAGGTCATTTTGACAACGAAATTGACATACTTTCCCTTGAAAAAGGAAGCACATCCGTTGAGCAGGTCAGAGACTATGTGAAAAGATATGTTATGAAGGATGGCAGGTCAATATATATTATATCTGATGGAAGACTTGTGAATCTGGCAGCTGGACAGGGTCATCCAGTTGAAATAATGGACATGAGTTTTGCAATCCAGGCACTCACAGCAAAATACCTTGTTGAAAAACACAAAGAATTGAAACCTGCTGTGTATTCTGTTCCTGAAGATGTTGATATTCATGTTGCTGAACTGAGGCTGAAAAGTCTTGGTATAGAAATAGACATCCCAACAGATGAACAGATCAAATACAGGAATTCATGGCTGGAGGGTACCTGATGGAGAAAAAAACCATTGTTTTCATTATAATGGACGGACTTGGGGACAGGATCTCAGACAAACTGAAAGACAGAACTCCAATGGAAGCTGCATACACTCCCAATATGGACTATATGGCAAGGAATGGCATAGCGGGAATGATGTATCCTGTGAAACAGGGTCTTGTATGTGGTTCTGACACCTCACATCTGTCACTCCTGGGATATGATCCATTGAAAGTATATACTGGAAGGGGCCCCTTTGAGGCAATGGGATTAGGCATGGATGTAATGGCAGGGGATATAGCATTCAGGGCTAATTATTCCACGAGGAAAGGCAGGATTGTTCTGGACAGGAGGGCTGGAAGAATTGAGGAATCCACGGAGCCTCTGAGCAGAGCTATAAGTATTGAAGTTGATGGAATGAAGATTGATGTATCCTCCGGAGTTGAACACAGGGCAGCCCTTGTTATGCATGGGCCAGGTCTTTCTCCTGAGGTGTCAGATACAGATCCTCATGAGAATGGAAAGGAAATCCATAAATCATTACCAAAAAATGAGAACGCCATCAACACAACCCGTATCCTGGAGAAATACCTTGAAAAGAGCAGAACAATTCTGGACGAACATCCCATAAACAGAAAGAGGATCGAAGAAGGAAAAATGCCTGCAAATGAACTTCTTCTGAGAGGAGCAGGAAAGGCACCGGATCTTGAGCCATTCCATGAGAAATATTCCATGAATGGATCATATATCATCGGGATTCCGATGATAAAGGGTCTTGCTAAGATGATTGGGATGAAGGAAATACCAGTAAAAGGCATGACCGGAGGCCATAATACGAATTATAATGGAAAACTGATTGCAGCTTCAGAAAATATTGGCAGGTCAGATTTCATACTCATGAACATTAAAGCGCCAGACGCCGCCGCACATGATAGAAATCCTGAGAGGAAGCTTGAGGCAATGGAGAGGATTGATGCCGCAATGAAAAATATACTTGGAAGGGAAGACGAATGCCTTATAGTTCTTACAGGGGATCATTCAACATCATCCTTGAGCGGTGAGCATACAGGTGATCCAGTACCTGTTGTATTCTATACAGCAGGCATTAGAAAACAGGGTGCCACAGGTTTCAATGAAAAGCATTGCTCCAAAACAGGGTTTGCAATGGAGAGCGGCAATGCCATGAATTACAGCCTGCAACTGGTTGACCGCCTCGAGAAATATGGTGCTTGATGATCTTGAGCACCAGTCAACTTTCTTTTTTTGAATTTTAGCGAAAACCTTATATGCAGTAATGTGTATGACATTTATGGTACAAATCCCTCTTAAAGGTAAGACACATAGTGTAACAAATGGTTCCAGACCTATGGAAACGTTCACTATGCGAACAAAAGACAAAGAAAGAACTTATTCTGTTAAGATGGGATTCCTATATGGTGTTGTAAGTATGGCCCTATTGTGGTGGATTCCGGTAATTGGGCCTTTCTATTCGGGGTATATTTCAGGAAGAAAAGCGGGAAATACCAGGGATGCTCTCACAGTATCACTGGTGATGTCATCACTAATAATTTTCACTTCCATATATCTGATGGCCACGCAGGTGCAGGCCACAAGTTTTGTGGGATATTACCTGAAGGATGGTGTTTACGCATTTTCAGTTCAACCTATAGCTGCTGCATCAAATCTTGCAGTTTACACTGAGACATTCTATGGACAGATCACAACCCTTTCGCTGATTGTTCCGAGCAGTCTTGTAATATTCAATGCAACCTCCATGCTCGGAGGAAGTGTATCATCAACAATAAATGAGGAAATTAGGAAACCTGTTTCCGTACAACCCCCATTTACAACATTCCCAACAGGTTATTCAGAAGTTGCAAGGGGTTCTGGCACACGGGGGACAATGGGTACCAGATCCATAAACTCATACAATGAAGAAACTGAATCCCTGAAAGAGGCATATTACGATAGATTATAACAGAAGAAAAATTAATAAACTTCCCCTTAAGTTTAATATACTGAATTTGTATTTTGCAGGAAATGATAGATATAAAACTCCTGAGGGAGAATCCTGAGACTTTTTACACATCTATGAAAAAAAGATTTCAGGATGCTAGCATAATAGACAGATTTATTGAGATTGATGCCAAATGGAGAGAGAATACAAAAGAGGTAAACTCGCTCAGGAACAAGAGAAACACGATCAGCCTACAGATATCTTCGATGGTCAAATCGGGTGGGAATACACAGGAACTGAAAGATCAGGTCAAGGATATTAACCTAAAACTTGAAATTATTGAAAAGGAAAATAATGAGATAGATAACGAGAGAATACGCATAGTAAACATGATCCCAAATATAATTGAAGATACTGTCCCGGTTAACAAGGGTGATGAAAACAACAAATTCATCAGGGGGAATGGAATAGCAAAAGTAAAAAAGGAAGACATCAAGGAATACCTGAATGCAACGGAAGGAACTGGAAAATATGTAGAGATAGCAGAAACGGTCAGCCATGTAGATACTATGGAAAAATTCAATCTCGCAGATCTTGAAAGGGCAACAAAAATATCGGGGGCCCGTTTTTACTTCACGAAGAACAGGTTGCTGAAGTTGGAACTTGCCCTGATAAACTATGGAATTGACTTCCTTTCCGAAAGAGGTTTTACAGTTATGGAGCCTCCGCCAATGATAAGTGGGGACGTAGTGTGGAAAGCAACAGACCAGGCAACATTTGATGATGCAATTTACAGGATAGATGGGGAGAATTTATGCCTCATATCTACTTCGGAGCATCCAATTGCTGCAATGCTGATGAATGAAACACTTGATCCCAAGGAACTTCCATTGAAGATTGGTGGCTTTTCTCCATGCTACAGAAAGGAGGCTGGGGCCCATGGAAAGGACACAAAGGGAATATTCAGGGTACATTATTTCAAGAAAATTGAACAATTCATCTTTTGCAGGCCAGAGGATTCATGGGATTTCATGGAAGAGCTTGCAGGAAATACAGAACTGATCCTTCAGAATCTCGGAATTCCATACCGTGTTGTAAACACTTGTTCTGGTGAGTTAGGAAATCTTGCTGCAAAGAAATACGATATAGAAGGATGGTTTCCAAATCAGGGCAAATTCAGGGAACTCGCCTCTATTTCAAACGATTTGGACTATCAGGCAAGATCCCTGAATATAAAGTACAGAACACCTGATGGAAACGCAGTCATACACACATTGAATGGGACTGCCATTCCAACGGAGAGGATGATGGTTGCAATACTGGAGAATTTTACTGACGGTGATGAGATACATATCCCTGAGGTGCTGATACCTTATACTGGGTTTGACACGATCTATGCAGAAAACTAAGAATAAAAATTTATTTTATTTTATTGGGATATGACATTTTAGCTGAAATAGGTGAGAATTTTTTCCACCTGTCCAGTAATGGGAGATATTCCTCATTCACCTTATCCATTATATTTAGATAATTCAGTATTCCAATGACTGCGGTGTCGCCATCCCTCACAGCAGATATAAGATCTCTTGTAATATTGGTGGAGTCTCCACCTGAGAAAAGTTTTGGAATGCTGGTCATACCGCTCTGATCAACAATAATATGTCCTTGTGGTGTTAGTTTGAGTCTTTTGGCGTACTCTTCCCCAAGGAATGAAAAATCAGTTTCCTGACCAGTTGCTTCTATGACAAAATCAATATCCATGGTGAATGTTTTTTCTTTCATGGGTACAGGTTTTGATCTTCCTGTGCTATCTGAAATCATTTCATTCTTCCAATATTTTATTGCAACGATTCTGTTTCCTTCTTTGACATATTCAAATGGGGTAACTTCCCACATATAGTCAATTCCTTCAGTAAGAGTTTCTTCCATTTCCTCATCGGCATTTGTGGATGGAAAGCCAGGTCTGTCAGTTTCCCTTCTTCTGTACATTATCTTTATACTCTTTGCCCCAAGTCTCATGGAGATTCTTGCAGCATCATTGGCAGTGAATCCTCCACCAATCACGATTACATTTTTTCCAACGTCAACATGATCACCCAGTGCAATCTTTCCAAGAAATTCAGTGGCATGCATTATGTTTTCAGCATCGCTTCCAGTGGTTCCTGTCATCCTTGGCCTGTGATTTCCAACTCCGATGAAAACAGCATCAAAATCATTCATTATATCTGAGAACAATACGTCTTTCCCAACTTTTGTGTTTAACTTTACCTCGACACCCTGAGACTGAATAAATCGCATTTCCTTATCTATTACGTCATCGGGTAGTCTGTATCTTGGAATCCCTACCCTCATGAAACCTCCAGTAACTGGTAAAGCCTCAAAAACAGTTACCTTAACTCCCTGTATGGCAAGGTAATAGGCAGTACTCATTCCTGCTGGCCCCGATCCTATAACCGCAACTTTCCTGTTTAAGAAACCTCTTCTCTTCACATTAATTATCTTTGAATAGTCATCGAATTTATCAGCAGCATATCTCTTGAGATGACGTATGGCAAGGGGGCCCCCGGTATCATACATGACACAAATGTCCTCACAGTTATGTGTGCATACTCTTCCAATAATTGCAGGAAATGGCAAATTCTCAAAAACAATCCTCACTGTCTGGGCAGGATCACCGATGGCAGTGCTATTTATGTAACCACCAATATCGAGGCTTGCAGGGCACGCCTGTGTACATATATTACATCCAATGCATCTTGATGCCTCAGTGGTGGCCTCATCATTTGAGTATTCTATCAGAGGTTCGAGAGTGAAACTCTTCATCCTTTTTTCAGCTTCTTCCTCCCTAATTTTAACTCTTTCGAATCTCAGCATTGAGCACCTTTTTCATGATGTTTATAAAATTAATAACTCTTTTGTAACGATGAAGCAATCAATTCGATACAAAATGAGGCACTATTACTATTGCTGCAAATAAATTAAACAGAACTATGAACGTCAGGATGGTATATAGCCTGTTTCTTGTATACATATAATCTACCAAGGATGAAAAAAGTACAGTAACGGGGGTGAATATAAGTACCCAGAGTCCTAGTGAAATAAAGCCAAGTGCATCAAAATGTGCTATACTTTGAGGAATTAAAACGGGTGAAAATGAAGACGAATTGTATGAAGGGCTTTTTGGATTTTCATAGTTTGCTAGCTGGGAAATTGGAATTCCATTTGCATTTCCATTGATGAACATCAAACCTGTTCCAATAACAATGCAGGCTATGCTCAATATGATCGCATATTTCAAAATCGCACTCACTACTGATGTCAGTTTATCTGAGGTTTCCATATTTGCCCTCCGCTATTGATAATTTGATAAAGAGAAGTATAACCAATATGATTGAGAACGTAACAGAAATCCCAAAGCCGTCTATGGGTGGAATGTTATATATTTTAGACAGTGTAATTCCTTTAAAAATCATATCAACTCCAAGAAAACTCAAAACTGTGAAGAATATCCATCTTATTTCTTTGTTTGAAATTTTAAGGAGAACTGCTGATCCTATCCTAGATCCAACGAGAACACCAATGGCTGTTGCTGAAGCAAGGAAAAATTGGATATATCCTGCATACCAGTAAATACTGCTTCCTGTTGCAGCTGTTATGCCTATCATGAAGTTGCTTGTAGTGGTAGTAACCTTCATAGGAAGATTCATTGCCCAATCCATTCCTAAAACTTTAAGCGCACCGCTTCCAATTCCAAGAAGTCCTGATAAAAGGCCTGCAAAAAACATTATAATCTCACCGAGCCACCATCTGACACCTGTGTAGCGAACTTCCTTTTTAGATTTTTCATCATAATATTTACCGCTAAGTTGAAACACTCTGCTGGTAAAATCCAATGGTTTTTCTTCGGGATATTCATATTTCCCTCTCTTAACCGTAGGTAATATGGAAGTCAGAATCACCACACCAAAAAGAAGATAAAGTATATACTGGAGATTGTGTGTTACAACGATCTCAAAGGTAAGCGCACCGATGATTGCTCCCAGGGTAGTGGCAACCTCAAGCCCTACTCCAATCTTGATATTTGCTATTCCCTTTTTAGTATAGGTACTTGCTGAACCTGCAGACGTTGCAATGGTGGAAATTAGACTTGCACCTGTTGCATATTCAATCGGGACTCCATAGAAAAGTGTAAGAAGCGGAACAAGAACTGATCCTCCACCAAGTCCCGTCAATGAACCTATAATCCCCGCTATAACGCCTCCTGCGAGAATAAGAAGAAACTCTGTCAGGGCACTATAGTCTATCATTTCGTCCGGATTACTTTATTTTATAATAGCATTTGTGATTTTTCTATATATCTATAATTATTCTCATCGGTGAAGCATTTTCTGTTCTGCTACCTGAGTAGGTAGCTGCCTTTGGTATGTTTATTAGAGAACCTGGTTCTTTTATCCTCTCCATTGACATTGTTATAATCAAATTTCCGTTCTTCTTTTCAATTTCTATGCATTTTATAGGGATAAGCCATTCAAGATCAAAGATATAGATAAGTTCATTCAGATATCTTATGGCATTTGTCGAGTATTCCCCACCATCTTTTAATGTAATATTCTTTACAATCATTGTACCTTTAGGAGAAAAGTCAACCATAACTTTCCTAAATGCCTGTGCCATTTGTTCAAAAAAAGAATTTATATCAGTAAAATAAATTTCAAACATTATGTCTGATCCGTGTTCTAATATTTTAAACATAAAAAAAAATAGGGTTTAATCTTCAGGTTTTGATGAAGATATTACCGGTATAGACTCATTTAAGTTCAGGCCAATTTCATCCTGAGAGAGTTTTCTGCCTATGCTTCTTTCATAGAAGTCGATGATGCCCCTCTTCTCCTCCATGTTGTATTCCCTAAAGTATTTCTCTTTCTTCAGTATCTTGCCAGTTTTCTCCTCATAGGTTTTTGCTGGTATGGAGTATTTTCTCTGTGTTGCATCCCTGTAAAGTTCAGGTATGACATTAAAGGCACAGAATGGGACAACCCTTCCATCGGGCATTGCATAGTGTATATCACATCTCTCAACTCTGTCAACATCGTATGTGTACGGATCCATGAAATGCATGAAGCCTACGAACATGCTCTTGTAATGGAATGCTTTCAGTCCATGGTAGTCTCCCTCTGTGAATGCATTGTAAACCATATCCTTAAGGCTGAAGTCTTTTGGTGCCTTCTCATAATCAACGAATCTCTTCATGTTCTTCAGGAGCTTTGTGAGTGATGCCGCCTTGGACAATGTCTTTATGTTTGAGTTCTTTATGTCATCAGAGAGTTCTCCTATATATTCAAACATTCCCCTTACATCTATGAACCTGGTTATTGGGGTGATCTTGTCATCTTCCTTGAATATGTATGTTCCCATACCGCAGGCAAAATGTATTGACAGTTTGTACATATCTTTTCCCTTGAGCTGCTCAACGAAGTTTGATATCTTGGTCGTGGATGGAACTGTGAAGAAATCCTCTCTTCCGATAAGGCCATCTGTCTGTTGTTCTATTTTCTTTATGCATCCAGGTATGGTAACCCTCTGTTTTTCTCTCATCCTGTCAGGCATTCTGCCCACAAGGCTTACAGGTTGGAAATTAACCGCCCTTACTGAATCAATGTTGCTTATTCCGAACTTTATTATATCGCCAAGGTACATATCATTTATTCCACCAATGACTGTTGGAACCAGAACTACACCAAGAGGTGCGTTTTTGTAGTTCTCAAGAGCTGCTGGAACTTCCCAGAAATTCTTCGGGTTGGACCTTGGTGTTGGGCCATCAAAACTTGTGTATATGACATTTGAGCCTGCTTCCCTTATCTTCTTTGGAAAATCCGGATCAAATGCAGCTCTTACACTGTTGGTGTTCAACTGTATGTGCTCATATCCTTCCTCTCTTGCTATTTTGATTATATCTAAGATATCATCTCTGATTGTTGGCTCTCCACCTGTAATCTGAACGGCGTTTGCTCCAACCGGTTTTTCGTTTCTCATTCTTCTGAGCATCATTCTCAACTGATCCTGGGATGGCTCATATATTGGCTCGTTTTCTTTTGCATAGAAGAAGCAGTACCAGCATGAAAGGTCACACCTGTTTGTAACAACTACATTCCCAAGGCCGGTGTGCGATTTGTGTTTAACGCAAAGACCACAGTGAGTTGGGCAAACTATCTTTGACTCAAGGTAAGCTACATGTGGGTTTAAGATCTTGATACCAGCATCCTGCCATTTTTTCGCTTCCTGGTACATCTCGTAATCTTCCCAGTATTTCTCTTTTGTAATGCCGTGCTCCTGGCATTCCTTTATCAATTTGACTTCTCCGCCATTCTCATATACAATAGCAGGGATTCTCATCTGGTCAAATTTCTCATCGTCAACACAGATTGGGCATAGGCTCTCTGTGACTCTCATTACCATCATGTCTTCCGTTATGAGATTGCTCATCGAGTCGACGAACTCATCAACCGTTTTAAATGGCGCATTTTTACTTATCTCAAAATCAGATGCAAATCTGATTTGTGGGAATTTGTTCCTTTCTTCTGTTGCGATCATTCATACACCTTATTTTGATTATAGATCACACTGCATTAAAAGTATTTTGTAGTTATGAAAGCTAAAATATCTTAAATTTTTTGTAAATTTTGTTCAGATCGTTTAACAAAACTCATCCAACGTGAAGATGTATTGAATGTTACAAATATTGATATGTAGGAACTAACTATAAATTTTGGTGATTGATTTATTTTAATGAAATATCTCAACACCAGAAATAAATACATGTTTAAGAATTTTGGTCTAAACTTGTAGTAATGATAACTACATAAGGAATTAAAATTCTTTTTGCAGTTGCCTTCCAGATTTAGCATAAGGTGCTAAAAATTTATCCAATTAATAAAATATTTTAATCTGTGGCCGGCTTATATTAGGTGATGTACTTATTTTTATCAGATATGAGTGGGAAGACCCCTTGACTTGGCAAGGGGATGAAAGCGAACAGAAATTCATCATACTGTATTGTGATCTATCAAACAATGTTCATGACTATTAAACTGAAACTTCCCTATGACAAATCGCTTCTGGAGACGGGAGAGAGATTCAGGGAAGCATCCCAGAAGGTTCTGGACTATGGCTTTTCTGCACACACATTCAACAAGAACAAGCTCAATCGTGCAATCTATGAAGATATCAGGAAAGCAATACCAACGCTTCCGTCTGCTCTGGTACATACAGCGAGAGATACCACATCGGAAACATTAAAGCAAACCAATCTGGAGAAGCAGATACACAGGAACTCCCTGACAATAAGGTATGACAGGAGAACATTCAAATTCTATCCCGATTCCCACACAATATCTCTAGCAACTGTCAGTGTTCATTGACACAAATCATAGGAAGATGTCGGTGATGATTCAGGTGAAGGTTAATACAGAAGTACAAAGACATGCAGATAATGAGGTAAAAGGTAATAGGAATAGACAGAGGAATAAAGAATATAGCAGTGCTGTCAAACAATAAATCCAGCACATCTGAAAGAAGTGAAGGGAAGATATTGTTACAATAAAAAGAAATTGCAGCACGCAGGCACTCGTTCCGCTCATCGTAAATTAAGAGAATTGAGCGGAAGAGAGAGACGGTTCGTGCAGGATACAAGCCATGTGATTTCAAGGCAGATCGTAAACCTTCCCATTTGATGTGATCGCACTTGAGGATTTGAAATCAGCGGGAATGAAAAAGAAAAATAACGGAAGGAGATTCAACCATAAACTCGGTTCATGGCTTCCATACCAGTTGGAGCAGTTCATAGAATACAAGTTGGAGGAGATGGGAAAAACGGTAATCTATGTTAATCCAAAATTCACATCGCAGAAATGCTCAAAATGTGGATATATCCATAAGAATAACAGAAAGGGAAATATTTTCCACTGCCTGAATTGCAATTTTGAACTTCATGCGGATCTCAATGCAGCAGGAAACATTGAGGTACTTGGTAAATCTGAAAACTTCAGGCTGTTGTCAACCAGCCAATCGTTGCGGTTCGATGAATTCATGCCTACGGGCATAAGGGAGATCAGCAGTAAGTCCCTTCCGTCAGAGAGGGTAGTTGACTCTCTCACATCTAATTTCAATGGAAAAACATTTTAGTATTGTATAATATACTACATTAAATTTGGAAGATGTTTATGTCAGTTCCATACAGAATAACAATAAGGGTCTCTGAAGAAGACCTTGAAAGACTTATGATCATAAGAGACAAGGGGAATTATGATACCATTTCAGATGTAATAAGAGAATCTATTAAAGATTTCATGGAAAAATATGATGAAAATACCAATGTCAGGAACATCAATGTTAAAATTACCAAGAAAATGTTGCAGGACCTAGACAATTTTATAAATAGTGGAGAAGCAGTATCCTTGGATGAACTTATCAGAGTTGTACTCAGGGAGTATATGGCCAAAAAAGTAGATGAAAAATTCAAAGAAACCGTGGACAAGAATAAAGGTGACTGATTGTGGTGGTAATCAGAATCACCGAAAATCAAATTTTTAACGCTTTTGGCAAAAATTGGAAAGAAGATATTGGATCTTTTTCCAGAGTCATGGGATTCTCAGTTGAAACTGGGAATGACGTAAAGATCGAACTAAATCCCGACAGACCAGATTTGTACTCAATCTTGGCACTGCAAAGATCATATTTGAAATTTATAAACAGAGATTTTCCTATAGGGATGCTTAAAAAATCCAAAAGGTCACTTACCTCATTAAGCACTCAGAGAAAGTATGCAATTGCATACGAGGTGCATTTCAGATCCAAAAATAAAGAAATAATACAGGATTCGCTTGCATTTACTGATAAACTTTCCGAAACAACTGGAAGATCAAGAAAGATGTTTGCTTTTGGATTGCATGATCTTGATCATGTACATGGTAACCTTGACTATAGAGAAGGAGATTCAAGTTTTAATTTTGATACCTTCGATGGAGTTTCTGGAGATATCTGGGAGATGATAAGAAAGCATGAAAAAGGGATAACTTACGGAAGAAATTTGAAAAATGGAAAATATCTTTATCTCAATGATGAGCAAGGAGCAATATCGATTCCACCTCTTTTTAATTCAAGCAGAACCCGGATAAGGGATGAAACAGAATCAATGCTAGTGGACGTCACTGCGGAAGATCGAAGATCTCTCGAAATTGCTGCAAGACTGTCTATTGGGTATTTCATTAATCTCGGGGCAGATGTAAGCATTCTTGAGACAATTGGGAGATATGCGATAGACACTGATGAATTACTGAAAGAAAAACATATTACAATTAACCCTTCATACATTAAAAAATCTCTTGGATTCATTCCTGAGGAGGGGAAAATTGACAGTCTCTTTGAGAAAATAGGTTATAAAAAGTATGGAGCATACACATATACTCCATTTATGGGAAGAGTGGATATTATGGGCAAGGCAGATCTTATGGAGGATCTGGTGAAGGCAATTGAACTTAGAAACATCTCAGAGGTACCATTATACTCCAAATTTACAGGGAAGCCTGATCCATTCAACTCAGCAACAGAGAAACTCAGATCTGTGATGCTCTCAATGGGCCTCCAGGAAGTGATAAACTTTGTTCTGACATCAAAGAGCAGTGCAGATGTTGGATCAATAATGATAATGAATCCTAAAAGTGAAGATTACTCTGCCGTCAGGAAATCTCTTTTCAATGGAACAATGGAGTTTTTCAAAAGGAATAAGCATAACGGCTTTCCCCAGAAAATATTTGAAATTGGTGATGTGATTGACCAGAATGTTCAGAAGCGGTTATTATCCATAGGGATCTGCTCAAATTCATCCTCTTACTCAGAAATCAAAGGATATATGGATGCCATTTTGAGTAATGCAGGAATACGTAATCCAGTAATTTCACCTGAGAACTTGAATGGTTTCATAAATGGAAGATCAGGTTGCATAATGATTAACGGGGAAAGGGCAGGATTCATTGGAGAAATTCACCCTGATACCATTAAAATCTACGAACTTGAGCTTCCGGTTGTTTATATGCAGATTGAATTGCAAGCCTTGATCAGGAAACTTTGAAACATTCACTCATGTGTCCGTATTAATGATGGACTGACATTTTTGCCTCTTGGAAATCCTGCAATTTAACAGGAATAAATCTAAATATTGGGCAATTCGTTGTAATCGAATTCTTAACAATTTGTTAAACATTCTTATACATAGATTGTATTAACCGCTTCGGTAGTAGTAAAATGGAACTGGAAGAGATACAACCTATTGAGAAATTTACCAAATGGTTTACAAAAAACTGGGAGTTTGTTGGCTTGTTATTGCTCTTTTCGCTCTACATGTTCCTGGCAAACTTCTTCATGTGGGGCCAAACATTCCTGGATAGTTTTGTAAACTTTTCGGGAGGAAGTGATCCTTATTTTAATTATATTATTATACAGTACATATTATCCAACCATACAACGCTTCTTCACACTATAGGGCTTAATTACCCAATAGGATCAGGGAATCCAAGGAATCCTTTTTTCCACTGGATGATAGCATTTGTAGCGGTGATTCTTGGGCCATTCCTTGGCGGGTCATCAAATGCTGCATATTATGCATTCATGGAATTTGATGCGGTTTTCGGTGCACTGCTTATAATTCCAGTATATATGCTTGGAAAAAGCATTCTTGGAAAGAAAGCAGGAATGATAGGTGCTGTTCTATACACATTGATGCCAAGCAATCTTTCATCGGGAATCCTATCTGATGGAAGGATGCACACTCCTGAACTTATTTTCGCATTTTTTGCAATATACTTCTTGGAAAGGGCAGTAAGGTTTTCATCCAAAGAGAGAATTATACAGGGCAGTCTTTTCAATGTTAAATCGTATTATGGGGATCTGAAAAGATACATAAGAAACAATAGGAAAGCTACAATTTATGCTCTTCTTGCAGGAGCAACTTATGGGGCCCTTCAGCTTTCCTGGCAGGGACATGCTTACATTCTTGCTATTGTTACTATATATGTAGTTATCCAGTTGATAGTGAACCTATTCCTTTCAAGGAATAATGAGTATCTCGTTTATGTAAGTTTTATATTTGTCGCGATTTCATTCTCTATGAGTGCTTATTATTATTACGCTGCAAACAATGCTCCAAGTGCATGGTTTATCCCACCACTTTACATAGGATTGGGAATGATATTAATATCCGTTATCATGAGCATAGCGGGTAGAAAACCATGGATCATTTCTGTTCCAGTAATGATTCTCTTCATCGGAGTATCTCTCGCGGGCCTTTACAAATTCGCACCTCATATTTTCAATGAAATCATATCGGGAGAAGGATATTTCATAAAGACCAGAGTTTATCAGACAATAGCTGAAGCTCAATCGCCACCTCTTGGTCAGTACATTGGAGGATTTGGGGTAGCACAATTTATACTTGGTATTGCTGGTTTTGCTTACGTTACCTATTTGTTTGTCAAACAAAAATCTGATTCTCTCCTTTTGCTTCTAGTGTTTAGCGGCGTCTCAATATATATGAGTTTTGCAGCAGCTAGATTCAATGTAACTGCAGCACCAAGTTATGCCATACTTGGTGCAGCACTCCTTGCATATTTCTCCAATTTGCTAAAACTTGACAAAAATGTGAGTGA
Source organism: Thermoplasmata archaeon (assembly GCA_021816965.1). Lineage (GTDB taxonomy): Archaea > Thermoplasmatota > Thermoplasmata > Thermoplasmatales > Thermoplasmataceae > Cuniculiplasma. Next base: position 25,942 of record JAKAWU010000003.1, read on the forward strand.
AGACAAAATTAAAAGAACTTATAGAAGAAGTAAGGCCCTTAAAGGCAATATTAAATGGCTTCAAGCTGCATTTGTATTTTTAATTGTGTTTGGCATTCTCATACCCTCGGGTCTTGGAGTTGTTTCAGCGGCTGTTCCCGGAAACTCTGCAACTTCAGTGAATCATGAGGTTTACAATGCACTTCCATCGTTTTTGAAACCCCCGTCTTACCTTGCAAACCAGAGCGCATATTTCGGTACAACTGGTTCATTTATCACAAATTCAACAACTCCCTTATCAAAATCCCTAGAATGGCTCGCAACACAACAGCAAAATCTCTCTCTCGCAGAGAAGCCTGCTTATGTTAACTGGTGGGATTATGGGTTCCAAGAATTATGTCAGGGAAAGCATCCAACCGTGGCCGATGATTTCCAACAGGCATATCAGGTAGCTGGGCAAATATTGCTTTCCCAAAATCAGTCACAGATAATTGCCCTTATGTCAGCAAGGCTGATACAGGCTTCATTACAGGAAAACAATGGACAATTTACACCTGTAATGAAAAGTGCACTTTCTGAATACCTGAATACATCAGAAATAAATACTCTTCAGAGTATTTATAACAACCCTCAACAGTATGTTCCATGGATCCTGAACAATGCCTCTATATATGGACAATTCATTCCATCAATTTCACCCACTAACGCATATTTTGCCCTGATTAAAGGACAGTTAGCATCAAAAGTGAGTCTGACTAATCTGGTAAACCTATATCAGAATCTGCAAAGTGTTACAGGATGGAGTATTCAATATATACAAGCCGATCATTCACTTTTCCCTCTTAACGGACTGAACACAGGTATATTCTATGCTCCTGCTTATCTTACAGACACGCCATCATACATAACTCCTGGAGGAGGAGTTGTTCCTACTGCATATTACCAGATTTTTGCGCAGACTCCAAATGGAACCTATCCGTTAAATCAACTTCCTACAAACCTGATTCCAACAGGGTATACAATTCAATACACGCCTGCATTCTATAACACCACCATTTACAGGGCAATGATAGGATTACCTCCAACTGCAGTAGGACAGACACAAGGAATTCCCGGTCTAACATTTGGAACAACGAAATATACTATGCAACCTGCCTGGAACATGAGTAATTTCGAGTTAGTATATGATGGTGTCCCTTATAATCCATATAAAAACTTCAGCGCACACCCAAATGCCTTCAAACTTCTTCCTATCCAGCAGGCGTACAATCTTCAAAAGAATGGAATAGGTACAGCATTTATATTTCCACAGGTTTCATCTATAATTCAGGGCACTGACCCAATTCTGAGATATTTCCCCGGAGCAATTGTGACAGGTCAGGTTAAGACAAATTCAGGGATACCTGAATCAGGCATAAGAGTAACCATAGTTGATCAATATGGGATACCCCATCAGACGGTTTTAACGAACTCAAATGGATACTATAACATAACAGCACTTCCTGGCAATGACACTCTCATTTACTCTTACGGAACTTTAAACTCAGAAAATCTTGAAGGAAAAAATTTCCTCCATGCTATTGGATTTGCTATTTCAAACCAGCAGGCTGAAAGAAAAGACCTTGCTCTGAACTCTACCACTGGACTTCCCAACTACTATCTTGTTCAAAATTACTTGGTAGGGAATTTTAACTCTTCAGGCACAGTTGAAAAACAGGAACAAAACGGTATTAATGGAAAAAGTTACAGCACAACTAAGGTAGAGAATGGGACTGTAATATTGCAGAATCATATATCTGGGCAGTTCTATAATTTCAGCATAAATCATGGATCATACAATGTAACTGGTATTCCACAGGGTAACTACACAGTATCGGTTTATTCTAATGGAATCACGTATCGTGATATACAGGACAATGTTTACACTCCAGATTCTAACATTGGATATGCCATTAAAATACCTATGTCTCTAATTCAGGTAAACCTTACTTACAATGGTCAAAGGATTTCCGGTGCAACAGTATATGCAGGAAAATACACTGCGACGACAAATAGCACAGGTACTGCACTCTTATACACTGTTAATGGATCATATCCTGTGTATGCAAAATTAGGGAACAGTATAACACAGATATCTGATGTCAGTATTCCGGTGCTAGGAGGAAACAAAAGCCTAAATCTCGCACTATTGCCAGCTGTAAGATTAACTATTGGCATTTCAAATCAGGGATTCACACCTTCTGTATTGGACATATACCAATCTTCATACTCGTTAAATGTACTGCAACTTCAGAAAAATGGCAGTGTCTACACAGGACTTGTTCCACTAGGCTATTATAGTGTATATGACACTTATGACAACATGACGGTACTTCAGGGTGTTAATGTGAATTCCTCTGGAACTTACACCTTACATGCATATTCCTCTGCTATATTGAAAGTAATAAATTCCAATGAAAATCTAACTCAGTTATCAGGATATCTCAGTTTAACTAATAACCAGGGAACGATTATAAAATTAATTCAGTCATTAAATCAGAATATTTACCTTCCTGCAGGATTCACTTACACAATCTACTCTTCAGCATTTACCAGCACGACTGATTATGTTGCTACCACAACTGTGAATCTTAACCAAAATACTCAAACATATATAGATTTCCAGACAGCAAAAACAATTCAGATAGGAATTTATAACCCTTCAGTTGCAGCTGTTTACGATAGTCAATCTTCAGCAAGTTCAGGAGTTGCAATGATATATCTAAATGGAGAAGCTTATGGATCTGCAATTATTAATGCAAGGGGAAATACGCTGATCGCATACAATGCACAATCCTTATCTGGCTTTACTATGAAAGCTTATTCAGAAGGATTCTCAACTTCTACATTTACTGTCTCCACTCAGACAAATGCACCTTTAAATCTTCAGAAATCCAATGTGTCTCTTAAATTCACTTCAGTGAATGGTGGCGCACTACTTGATGGAAAAATTACACTTGTAGGTTATTCTAATTACACTTCCAATATCATAAATGGAAAAGTTAGTTTTAATTTGCCGTATGGTTCATATTTCATTAAAATATTTGGAGGCAATCAGATAATTTCCTCTTACCAGCAGATTCTTACTGTTTCAACTGGAACATATTCTAAGTCATATAATTTTACTAGTCATGTTGGTTTCATCGTAAACGGTGTGCAATCTTTCAAGATTTTCAATAATGGTACGTTGATAAATGAAGTAAATGGAACTATTGCGCCAGGAACTTATACGGTATATGAACTTGGAAATTCGATGCAATCTGGAATAATAACTTATAGGATAAACAGTAACACAACAGTGAATGCCGTATTATACAACTCATATTGGCTCAATCTCACCAATAATTTGGGAATAAGTACAGGTAATTTATTGATAAATTCATCATCTGGGCTGATAAATCTCACATCAATGTCAAGCATTCTTCCGCAAGGGTCTTACTCTGTACATTATTATGACAATTTAGTGAATTCGACTGGTGAATTCAGAATTTATCATAATATGAACGTGTTTTTGAAATCTAACATACAAAGCAACATTACTTTGAGTGTGGCCCCTTTCTTTACACAGGTAAACGGTCTTTCACTTTACTCAGGTGTTTCTATGGCTGCAGTCAATGTCTCTTTCTACAAAAATAATTTGCTTGAAGGATGGACTTATACTACAGGGTCTGGCCATTACAATTTCAGTCTCGTTAATGGAACTTATACCTTGTATGCATACAGCAAATCAGCAATGGTAGCATATCTTGGCCATGTCAATATAGGCATCTTTCAGGGTACTTCTACCAATAATATATCCTTAACACCTGCCAATTACATATATGTTTATACTTATTTAGGGCAAGCACCTAAAGCTGAAAATGTAAACTTAACAGTTGCAGACCTTGGAATATCGGCCACTTCTGGTAGTGGAACTCTCCTTCCTGCGAAAAACATAACATTCACTTCATACATTTCAAACACTGTTACAGTGAACAATTACACATTTTCCAACGAGTACCAGTCATCAACTACAATATACACGAACAAAACACAAACAGTTAATCTGGTGCTGCAAAAGGTAATTAATGGAAACGTTTCAATCAAGCAGAATTATGTTGCGCAAAATGTATCAGAATTCTCGAAATTCTCTTATGATCTAAACGTAACAAATCTACTCACAACAGAGGCTAACATCACATTATCGTCTGGAAGCAGCAATTGGAATATCACCTTTAACACTAGCACACTAAAAGACCTCGGAATTAACAGAACTGCATATGTAAAAGCAAACATTAAAAATGTCAATACTGTAGCCTCTGGTGTAAATGAGATACCTATATTAGTCAGTTACAATGGTGGATCGCTAACGGATAATGTAAAGGCTAACATGAGTGTAAATTATTCCGCATCATTAAACATTTCCACTGACTTTGCAGCCTTTGATGGTGGAAACATCACCTACAGTGCTATTCTGAAAAACACAGGAAACACAAATGAGACATTGAATCTTTCAAAGAATATCTATTCTAAATATAACTGGCAGGTGATGTTCAGTATTAATGGGAAGATTGTGAACTCAACAAATCTATCCTTTGGACAGTCAAAGAATCTCCTTATCATATTGGTACCCGAATCCAATTATTATAACAGTGCATTCAATTTCACTGTACAGTACAGTATATATCAACTTAATAGTTCAACAGTCCATTCGGAAAACCTGTATGTGTCATTCCCAAATCTTGGAGCATTATACAATACTGCAAAAGGCGGAAACATTATTGCAAATTACACCGGCAATCCTGTATCGACAATTGAAATTGGAATATTGGTTATCGTAATAGCAGTGATTGGTGGACTTGCAGGAGTTGCATTCAGAGGGAGGAAAAACAGATGAACCACAAATTTTTACTTGCAACCTTTTGCATATCCTTAATGGTTTTGTCATTACCGCTGGCACTTGCAGAGCCTTCACATGCTACTAACGGCTCATTCAATGTCACTGTATCTCACCCATCAAGTGTATATAAAACTGAAAGATTTCAGTTATTCTTTAACGAATCAAAGGGATTTTCAAACTATACAGCAACTGTCTATATTGCAGCAGAGTATGCGATAGGTCTCTCCAGCGGGGGGAATACACAAGAACTTTCGAAAAGTGGATTCTTTGAGTTCAATATCACTGCACCGGATGCTGCAAATCAATCCATATATATCACAATCTATGCCACTGCAACTTATGGCTCCGTCGTAGTCAGTAAAATCATAAATATAGCAATTCCTGTTTATGAACCAATTACACTCAACGCATACATCTCTAACACTGAATCTACAACATACAGTAACATTTCAGTACAATTCATTCTTAATGGAGCACTTATTTCAACAAAGGTAATATCATTAGGTCCCGGTCAAAGCAAGGACGTTACGGTGATTGAAGCATCCAGCCTTCTGAATAATGGGGTTAACACACTTCAGGTCAAGATCGTGAACGGCTCCTTGTTCACAGGTGTTAAATCATCATACGTGAGTACCTTTTATTATGGAACACCTCCGAACTATGACTGGATATATTATATTTCAGGCGCGGTTGTTATATTTATGGCATTTTTGGTGCTTGCCTCGGGAAAGAGAAAAACAGCAACTGGTCAACCAAAATGGAGATACAACAGGAAGAAAAACCAAAAGAAATCTTAATCAAATATTATTTAAAGTACGGAACTCCTCTTCTATGAGTTCTCTTCTTTTCTTTGCAGTCATAGAAGGACCATTTTTTTGAAATATCTCAATATTTGCAATTCTAGCTGCTGATAGTGCATTATCATGCGTTTTATGTGGATAACTTGTACCGGTTTCATTGATTATTTCAACATTCAGGCCAAGTGGTAAAATCTGCCTCAATATATACTGCCTGTTAGGTTTATCTCCGTTCCCTACTCTGATGGAACAGTATTCTGCACCATAGTCTACAATTAATGTTTCGACAGTGTTTCTTATTTGTCCAACATCAAATAGTTCAAAGGCTTCAAGTACAACATTATTTGATGTGACTGCAATTCCGGGTTTGGGCCCAGGATCTATCCCTATATAAATGGTATGAAATTTATCTTTGCCCATGAAGAATGAAAAACTTCTGCGAACAGCTCTAACTGGATCCTCCTGGAAAATCTGTTTCTCAGATATTCTGCTATCACCAGTTGAACTCAGCACTACGTCAACATTTTTCAAATCCTCGAAAATGTTTTCAATTGAGATAAAATTAATTCCAAAATCTTTGAGTGCGCGGATCACGCCATAGTAAAATCTTGGGTTTTTAGTATATATTCCAAGCTTACCCATGCCATATGAATAATAGTACATTGTATTTAACGTCTTTTCATGTTTTTTAGCTGAATCCCAACCATTTCGTCCACAAGTTCAACAAATTGTTTCTCCCTTCCCCGGGGAATATTGCCTCCTGCAGCAATGTCATGGCCTCCGCCATTTCCTTCTACCTTCATTGCGCATTCCTTCATGACCTGGGATAGATTGAGTCCCATTTCAACCATTTTTCTTGTTCCTCTGCTGGATACGAGCGTGATCTTGTCTCCTGCATTGAATCCTATGACTGGTTTTGTCTGATCTGCAAGATATAGCATCAAAGTGCCAGAAATTGCACCTGCCATCTCAGAGCCTGGCGCATAGAAAAATTGAATATTTTTGCTTTTTTCCATGGATTTGTGTGATCGTGTGATATAATCTATCAGTTTTGTTTCGTATATTTTTCTGTTCTTTATCATAACATCCTTAAGAGAAGTGTTGCCAATGAAATATTCAACCGGAATTGAATTGTCACCATTTTTAGCATTTGCATCTATGATTACTGAAAGTTCTGATGACGTGAATCCGTTGGAAAAGATCAGTTCATCCCTTTCAAGGTAGGACATTGCCTCGCTCTGGCATCCCTGGATCATAAGTCTGTATGAAAGATGTTTTCCCAGCAGCAGTTTTTCCTCATTCGTAAGGGACTCAGGTTTTCTTGTTCCATCAAGTTTAAGATCATTTAGAAGTGCTTCTGCACCTTCTCTGGAACCTGTTAATCCATTTATGAATGGATCAATAGAATATACAATTGAATCTATAAGTGTTTCACCATGCAGGTTGAGGACATGCTTTTTTTCAATGTTCTTTCCATAGGCCTCAATGAGCCCCCTGTTCACCCCTTTAAATCCCTCCATGTCCTGTTTGTCTGCCATTGCTCCCGTGATCATGAATGGAAGAAGATCAGAATTCTCAGAATTCACTGCCACTGCGAAGATAAAGGCCATTGTGGCCCCACAAGCTTCTCTTGTTCCATCTATTCCATAATCTCTGGCATTTATGTTCAGAACACTTTTCGGGCTGTCAGAATAAAGGTGATGATCAAGAACCAGTATATTCTTCTCTCCCGAATCAAAATATTTTGCCTGATCTGAGCCACAGTCCACAAATATGGTTGGAAGATTCTTCTCTTCCTCGTATCTCTTGACCATCCCTTCTCTGGATAAGTCCTTTACAAATCCAAGATGGAATCTCTTTCCCGCTCTTAGCATCATATTGGTGAGAATAATGGCTGAACTTGTGCCATCCCCATCATAGTGTGCCAGAATCCTGAAATAATCAAATTTATCAAAAAATTCTCTTGCTTTGTCAAGAGAAGTAATAAAATCTTTATTTATTAATTTGTCAAGCATTGGTTTACTCACAATACTTTGTTGAGTTCCCAGCCCCTTGCAAGACGTCCAGTTCTTTTGTAGTATCTTACAAGTCTCAGCATCTTAGCCATCACAAGGCTTCTTCTCCTGCTATTGCTGATGTCTTTTTTGTTAAGGTTCATGTGTTTTGAGACTCTCTTGTATTTGGTAATAAGTGCAAGGAGATCTTCAGGAACTTCCGGTGCAATTTTATTTTCAGAAAGTACATCGCCTATCTTCTTCTTGTTGATAAATTTGAGTTTTGGAACACCATAGAGATCCCTCAATTTTATACCTATCATTGATGCGGTCAGACCATCCCTCCTCATCTGAACCACTGCCTCTTCAATCTCGCTCTGACTCATCTGTACCCAGTTGTGCTTCTCTCCGTAGAATGAGTTTCTTGACCCTGATTTTCCTTTTTTCCTAGTATGCATCTTCGCCATTGGAAATCACGTTTTTGATCCATATGAATAGCTTATTTATTAATATTGAGTTTAGCAAAGCGAGCCTCAGAACGAAGGATGCATATCTCTATTGGATGTATCTCTCTTTCAGTTTCAGGTATTCAAGAGCATTTAAGTGTGCCATGGTCCGAAATTCCGGGCTATTTTTTCCCACCTTACCTGGTACACCTAAAACAAGACTCCCTTCAGGGATAACCTTATTCTGTAGAACAACTGCTCCTGCAGCAACTATGCTTCCAGAGCATATCCTGGACCCATTCATCACCACGGCACCCATTCCAATTATGCAATCATCCTCAATTGTTGCACCATGAACCACGGCATTATGTCCTATGGACACATATTTTCCAATTTTTATCGGATAATGTTCATCCACATGCATGGAAACATTATCCTGCACATTGCTGAACGAATCAATTCTGATCAATTCTGACTCGGTCCTTATGCTTGCAAAATCAAAAATTGAGCACTCATCTCCCAGCTCAATATTTCCCCTTAGAGATGCCAGAGGAGAAATATAGCAGTTTTTTCCTGTTTTCAGATGCATGATCATGTATTGTATGATCCATTAAAAAATAACTGTACATTCGAACCGGAATCAGGCAATACTGCTGAAAACATGTCTTAAAGTTATATATTATATTAGCAATCCTATGTCATGGCTCTCCCAGGCGAAGAGAACATTAACAATATTCTGAAGCACAACATAGATCGATATCTTTCCTCGCGTTCAAAAGAGACACGCAGGAAGATAACAGAAGAGATTATATCTTCTCTGGAGCGTATTCCTGAATCTTTCACAATCGATAAGAATCTATCTTCACAGCTTGAGGTTGTGGTTAGGGATATTTGGGAAAAACTAGACATTCATGATTCAGCAGCAATCCGGAATTTTTACAGGGTGGATATGGAGAACCGGACGTTCCAGATATTATATACAAAGGCACTCGTTATGGGAGGAAATTCTGCAGAGATAATGGCGTTTCTAAAAGGTAAGTCCATAATAGCAAACATACCACAGGTAGTGGAAAATGTCATGGAAATGGGAAAAATAACCTCCCAATGGGACTTTATAGTTATGTTTCTCTCTATGAACGGAATATATAATGAGACTGCATATCTGAAATATTCAGAGAATGCTTCAAAACTTATAACTGACATAATAATTGAAAATCTGAAACGGAAAAATTCAAATAAGGAGACCATGGAATTCCTAAGCGCCATTTCCGCTGTTGATAACAGCCTGGAATACAGGATTGCTTATCTGGAAGCTCTCAAAGACAACAATGACATTCCTTCACTGAAGAGTCACCTTAAAACAATGGATTTAAACCGGGTCGAAGATCTGGAGGACAGAGTCAAGCTTGCTCTTTTATTTGAAAAAGTTGGCCTTTATGATGAATCGTTGAACCTTGCTACTGAAGTTCTAAATCAAAGGCCAGGACATGAGGTATGTCTTGAATTGAAGATCAAGTCACTGTTTGAACTTGGACGAGATGAAGAGGTCATAGATCTTTTTCTAGACAGGCATTCAATATTGGAGAAGAATGCAGAGAGCATGGAAACATTTTTCAGGGCTGCAGAGAATGTAAACAATTATGGTGTTGCTATATCTGTAATCGACAGCAACAGGCAGTTAATTGAAAGGCATCAGAATCTCATAGTATGGGCTGTCAAATTTCTCGTGAAAGGAAAAAAGATTGATGATGCAGAAAAACTTATGCAGGGACTGCAGGGAAGCACGATGTCCGACTCAGAGATGCTTAAACTATCATCCCTTATAGAAAAAGGGAAGGGGAATATTGATTCCTTTGTTGAAAAATCCGAAAGATATCTTTTGGAAAACCCACATGATATGCAGTTCATAAGCACATATATTGCTGAACTCCACAGGAAGGGAATGTATCAGAAGATTGCGATGATATACGAATCATCCGAAGAGGACAGGTTTGACAACGAACCTGAGACTCTAAAGAAAGTCATGGAATCTATGCTTAGAATGAAGGTGTACGAGAAGGCAGGTCAGATACTCGGGAGGATTCCGGCTGAAAACCTTGATTCTGAAATCGCTATAGCAATTCTTGAAACAGCAAGGGATGACACGTCATTTTCCCAGTTGCAAAAGTATTCAGGCAAGAAAAATACCGACCCTTTTATGTGTTTATTGAGGGACATTCTCTACACGGATACAATCACTGCGTCTGATGTAGGATTTGTAAAGGAGAATATGAATGACCAGAACGGCAGAACGATGCTGTACCTTTTTGCTAAAAAGAGGGAGTTTGAGCAGATTACAGCTATAGAAATGAGTCCAACTATCAATGAAATACGAATGGAGATTGAAAAGAATAATCCCGGAAAAGACTGGAGACAGTTCAATTTTCCCGTCATAAGGGCAAAAATCAGATCAGGTGAATTTTCGGCAGTTGGGAAGATATTATCGATGATGGATTCTGATGCAGATCCTTATTTGTTATACTATAGATCTCTTTATGAGAAGCATTTTGGAAATAATACTAATTCAAGATACAGTATAGAAAAAGCCATGGAAAAAATCAGGGCTACACCATTTCTTGAAGCATATCTACAGATAAACCCTAATATAACTTCACAGCAGGCTCTAAGGATAATTGAAGAAATATCCAAGCTCAGAGGCCTTGAAGATTTTGATTTTACTCCGGTAGAAAGCGTATTCATCTCCAACAGTGATATGGATGTGACTGCTAACTTATTGGATCTTTTAGAATACTCCGGAGTTGAAAATATCTTTGCCTTAAGGCTCATGAGACAGATAAAGATCAGGGACAACGATATTGAAGGTGCCATTGGAATAGACCAGAAAATAATCTCAAATGAAGTAGCAAAAGCACAGGACATACTGAATTATGCAAGGGACCTGAAGCAGGGAAACAGAATGCCTGAAATGGAAATCCTAGTCAAGAATTCAGAAGGTAAAAATATAGATATGGAAACATCTCTAATATTTGGCGATTTCTACCTGTCGAAAAGGGATTTTACATCTGCGATTTACTATTATGAAAAGGCTGCAGGACAGGGAAAGAAACGTGAAGACATACCCGGTTTGATAGAAGCGCTTATTGGGGATTCGAAGTATGATGTTGCGACGGAACTTATAGAAAAATTGCCAAACAAAACACCGTACTTGATCAATCTTTATGCTGCTACAGAGAATGTGCAGGAAATCTCAAAAACAATGAAGAAACTTAACCTGAAGAAAGAGGAGGACAGGGATGCGCTCACCATTGTAGTTGAGAGATACTGGTCAAACAAAATACTCAGGGAAAATGCAATCGAAAAAATCATGGTTCAGCCAGTACAGAATCCGGGTATTTCTATTGTTGAAAAACTTTTCGGTGACAGGAGAGCAGATATCGCAATTCAATTGTTGAGGAAAATATCCAAAGAATCAAGAGACAGTCCTGAAGTTATTTCACTGATGATCAGGATTCTGCCGGATATGGGAAAAATTGAAGAACTAAACGAATATCTGACTAAATTCTTCAACTCAAGAAAAGCATTAAAGGACAAGAGAAAAGTGTTTCATGAAGCATGCCTCGAACTTGAGAAATCAAGAATGTATGACATTATACTGAAACACTATCAGGATCATCCAAACCTTTTAGACAATGTTTCTGCAGGGGTAATTGTATATTCTATGATTGAAAGAAGGTATTTCACTCATGCAGAAAACCTGCTGGCAAAACTTCAGGGAACTCTCATCAAGGGAGATGAATATGAAAAACTCAATTCAATTCTCAAAAAGAGCATATATTTGGACAAAATCATTAATTATGCTGGAATTGTACTAAAGAGAAGTTACAACTTAGGAAGAAGAATGGACAAAGGGGAGATCATCAGCACCACGAAAACAGATCCAATTATGGTGGATGACATAATGGAATTTCTATCAAATCCGCCTGACACACATCTTTATCCGGTTGAGTACCTTGAAAGAGTATCTTATGAGCTTCTTAAGATAATCAACAGGAAATTGGGAATAAACAGAATAGAAGAAATAGACATTTTCCATCTCTTCTTTGCATCCAATTTCAAGGACGTCAGGCTATCAGTTGCCCTTTACTATTACATCAGGGATTTGTCAAAGCAACAAAAAGACAGATTGATGGTTGACACGAAGGAAATTCTGGATTTAGCAAACAGATGCATAATGGAAAACCTGCCAGAAAACCCAATGATTTATAGTATAATGTTTGATATAGGCATAGGAAAGGCATATAGGGTTTATGCCAAGGCAAGGGAAATAAAGCAGGTTAACAGGGGACCGGGATGGAGATATTGAACTTTGGAAGGACAAGAAATTCAAGTGAACTTGAGGATTTCACAATCGCAAGCCTGATCATAGGGTTGGCATTTTCTATTGCGCTTTCTGCATATACAAATCAATTGTATGGTTCACAATTCCTTCTGTTATATCTACCAGCTGGAATGCTTTCAGGAGTGAGCGCATTTGCACTTCATGAATTGGCACACAGGCAGATGGCTATAAGGTATGGATTTCATGCCAGATTCAGGATGTGGCCCCTCGGTGTGTTATTTGCACTTGTAACTTCATTCTTCGGTTTCATATTTGCAGCTCCAGGGGCAACCGAAGTGTACAACGTAACAAGCCCGGAGCTCTATGGCAAAATCTCCGCAGCAGGGCCAATCACCAATACTATTTTAGGACTGTTTTTTTTCTCAATAAGCATATTTGTTGGAGGAACGCCTGGATTTGTTCTTACAATTGCAGGCTCAGTGAATATTGCACTTGCTTTCTTCAACCTTCTTCCAATTCCTCCTCTTGATGGTTACAAGGTTTTCAAATGGGACACCACCATTTACATTTTAATGTTTGTTTTCGCCATTCTGTTATTGATAGTACTTGACAGGGGTTTTTTCTGAACGCAAATACTAATTAACCAATATTGCGATCTGAGTATGGTATAAATGGAATGTGAACTGTGTGGGCAAAAAAGCGAGAGACTGAAAAAAGTGAAGATTGACAGTGCCATAATGTCTGTATGCCCAAAATGCGAAAAATTCGGCATTCCTCTTGAAAATATGAGAGTTCAGAATGTTTCTCCTCCACAGAAATCCGTAACTCCTGTGTTCATACCGCAGGCCAGACCTGTACCAAAAATGACCGGGGGAAATCATCCAAGAAATTTCAACAGAAAGAAGGATTCCGATATTGAAAATTTGGAAATTGTTCCTGATTTCAATGAACTCATCAAATCAGCAAGAACAAAGATTGGAATATCACAGGAGGAAATGGCGGACAGGATGAAGGAGAAGAGAACACTCATTGCTGCTATTGAAAGAGGAAGTATCAAACCTGACATCAAGACAGCTAGAAAATTCGAATCTCTATTAAATATAAATATAGTTGAAAAGATATAAATCTAAAAAACAACAACTATTCTTTTTTTAAAAAAATAAACATTTATTTTTTGATTGTGTCATAAGCACCATTCGATAAACTATTAATAAAATATAATCATACGGAGCCATGGATGCTAATACGAAGATAGTGTCTATCTTTCTGATAATTTCCGTAATAGCAGGAATCATAAGTGAATTTATTTTCAGAATTGCACTTACAAATTTCTATGCATCGTCTATAGGTCAGACAGACGCCATCTATGAATCCCCAATACTTGCAGCTGCACTTGCGTCAGGCTTGTTTACGCTTTTATTGTTATATTACCCGGTTTATAAGAAAGGTGTCAGGAATTATTCAGGAGATGATTTCAGATGAGTGAAAAAAATCACAACAATAAGTTGAAAGCGGAAGCATTGTGGATCGTGGGCTTTATGGTTGTCTTAGCCTTTGCAGCAGGCCTTAACTTCTATATAACCTCTCAGAGCGATTTTAGCATAGCAACCAAAATGTCTGGTTCAAATCAAATACCAAAAAACAGCACACCCATAATAGTGGATGGTTACCAGTGGGCTTGGTCATTCACATATTATAATGCATCAGGTAAACAGACAAGCGTGGATAATCTCAATATTACTGTAAACCAAACATATACGCTTGTAGTTACTTCTACTGCCGGTTCGCAAGCGGATGCGGTAATTCACGATCTCTACATTCCACAATTTGGAATACAGATTTATGCGGTTCCCGGCCAGAACAACACAATTACCTTCACCCCTGTCAAAACAGGAACATTCGTTTTGGAATGTGTAGAATATTGTGGATATGAACATTATCTTATGAGGGGCTATGTGACGGTGGTCTCCTAATGTCAGCTACAACATTGCTAGTTGAAGCCTCCCTTGTACTTTCATTCTTCTTCATATTTCTCTTCCTGATGTATTACAAATATCTCTCTGTAAAGACAGAGGTTGATGTAGCAGCCTTAAACGAGAATTATTATGATTATTCATCTTATCTCCGGGAAAAGAAAAAAGTTGGAGGTGCAATCTCTCCTCATTCCTTTATAATGAATGACAGCAAGAGCATCGGCATTCGTTATCTCATCACCAGCCTTATTTTCTTCTTCATTGCCGGAACTTTTGGTGTCGTAATGAGGGTAAGCCTCGTGGAACCAAACCCTACATTATTTGCGCATAGGGAAGTTATTTATGATATTCTGACCACTGAACATGCTATTCTCATGATCTATATGTGGGCTATAGGAAGTGCCCTGGGACTGGCATATTATCTTATACCAAAGTTCATCAATATGAAATCTGACAGGTATGGAAACGCCTCATCCTGGGGATACTGGATATGGCTAATGGGTGGACTTTTCATACTCTTCTCTAGAACTTCAACCAGATGGTATTATTATCCGCCACTGGCACTCCAGTTAAATCCATATGGGGCAGGCGCTATGAACTGGCTTGCAGTTATAGGGCTTGAGTTTATTATGATTGGTGTAACCATTGCAGCAATTGTAATTGTCAGAAATATAATTTACGAGAGAAGTGACAGCATGCCTCTGTCCAAGATGCCACTTTTCGTATGGTCCGTTCTTTTCACTCTGATCATGTTCCTTGCTTCAGCACCATTCCTCATGACAGCAATGGTCATGCTGTTCTATGATTTCTTCAATCCTATATTCTTTACAGGTTCAAGCTCTTCGCCACTCTACTTTGCAGAACTTTTCTGGGTCTGGGGCCACCCTATTGTGTACATTGCCATCCTTCCTCAGTTTGGGCTCATATATGAGATAATTCCAAAATTTACAGGAAATAAGGTTTTCAGTTACTCTTCAGGAGTTATAGCACTGGGGCTTCTCCTTCCACTCTCTGAGCTTGTATGGGGCCACCACCTCATGGAATCAGGTCTTGGGATTGAATGGGGCCTGTTCTTTTCAACAGCTTCGTTCTTAGTGGTCATACCTTCTGCAATCACTGTTTTTAATTACATAGGAACCCTATGGACTTCGGAGAAAATTCGGCTTACGATACCAATGCTCTTTGTGATAAATGGAATAATGGACTTTGTGTTTGGAGGCATCACTGGAGTACTCACAGCAATTCTCCCATTCAATGAACAGACACATGGAACTTACTGGGTTACCGGGCATTTCCATTTTGTATTTATGGGGATTACTGTGGGAATAGCATTTGCGGCGATATACATGTTATGGCCCTCACTAACAGGTGGTAGGATTTACAGCAAGAGACTTGCAGGATGGCATTTCGCATTTACGTCTGTAGGATCAATGATAATGTCAATGGGATGGATTGTTGGAGGATTCATGGGCATGCCAAGGTTTGTCGCGGGATATTTTTCCAGATATATGGTATATCAGGACGTAGCCATTCTTGGTGGTGTCATTATAGGGGTTGGGCAACTCTTCTTCCTTGCAAATCTGATGATATCTACTTCAAAAGCCCCTCAGGTAGAACCAAGCAATGTCTTTGAAGAAATTTACAAAAAAGTAGAAATTAGTGGAGGCGAATAATGATGATAGGAAAAACAGGAATAGTCTTAGGAGTAATCATAATACTGCTTTCAGGTCTTATGCTTACCTTTATGTTTGATGCGCCGACCCAGAGTGGAGGAGGTCTCGCAGATCCATCCAATTTGCCAGTTAAGGGATATATGAATATTACCATATATGCTGATGCTGCAGGATGGAATTATTCGCATGGAGCAATAAACCCGACTCTATACTTTCCATTGTATTATGTGATAAATTTCACTGTTATTGAAGAAGATAATCTTCCACACACACTCACAATCAATACGGGTCCAACAGAAACATCTTCATCACTGACACTTCTAAGTACTGGCCAGATTACCCAAATTCCTGGGCATGTTTCAAAGGTATCATACGAATTCTTCAAGACAGGTATATACACATACTGGTGCATGATTCATCCTACAACAATGGTCGGACAGATCGAGGTTAACAGCACTGCAAGCAATAACACCACTGCTGCAACCGTTTGTTGTACTTCAAATGCCATGATACATTCATTCGAATCTGCTCATGACCTATCCATACTGGTATATTCAGATATTTCTCAGATTCTGGGTTCCATAAAGGCCATGACATATACGGTGTTTTGAGTTGGAAAAAACATCTAATTTTTCCTATTTAAATAATATTTTTAAGTTGGAGATAACTTTTCTGATAGATCTCGTTGCTGTTGCAGGGTTCTTCACAATGGCATCTCCACTCACACATCTCTACACTCTAATCCCCTTATTGATTGCAGGAACATCAGCATCTATGAGCTCAGGAGTTTTCAATAATATTTATGACACAGATATAGATTCAAGAATGAAGAGAGTTTCAAAGAGGAGAACGGATATCAAACAGAACAGGGGAAGATACATACTTCTGATGGGTATTCTTCTCGCCATTTCAGTAATAACTTCACTGCTATTCCTCAATATTGCGACATTCCTGTTTATAATGGCAGGTTTTGTTAGTTACGCGCTTCTTTACACTGTGCTGTTGAAAAGAAGAACTGAGTGGAACATTGTCATTGGAGGAATAGCAGGCTCTTTTCCAGCATTAGCAGGCTCATCCGCATTCTATGGCTATCCGTCTACACCATCAATATATATTGCAATTATGGTATTTCTCTGGACTCCGACACATTTCTGGGCACTTGCCATAAAATACAGGGAAGATTACAGGGAAGCACACATACCAATGCTACCTGCAACAAAAGGGATACCTGCCACTAGAAAGGCTATACTGGTAAATTCGATCATCCTTGCTATATTCATGAGTCTTCCAGTATTTTTCTCATGGATGGTGCCGGGATTATATTTCAGGATATTTGCAATACCACTTGGTCTTATTCTTCTTGTACCTTCTGTAATTTATTACGCAAGGGATGGTGCAGAGAAGGAATACCGGAAACTTTTTTCATTTTCAAACATATTTCTTACAATGGCCCTTATCATTGCAATTTTATCCTCTATGTAGGAGGTGAAGATGCAGTTTAAAAGAATAAAGTATGATGAAGCAGGAAATGCAAGATATCTGCTCTTAATGATCTATCTGCTCTTCCAGTTCTCATTCATCGCTCTGAACTATTATGAGAACAGATATACAGATATTTCTGTCCAGATGCAATATATCCAGTATTTATTGCCGCTTGTGGAAATCCTGATTTTTTCACTTTATTACAAAGGAATCGGAGATCCATTGAAATCACTCCTATCCCCCATCTGGTTCGTGGTGCTGGTCAGCGTTGCAATCGTTTGGGTGTTCATATTTAACAGCTATCACAGCGTATATTCTATATATGCCCCAAACACCGACACTTTATACATGTTACAGATACTTTATTTCCCATGCTTCGTGGAATTATTCAATTTTTCATCTATAGGGGTGGGAATTGGAAAACTTTTCATGAAAAAAGGAACGGCAATAATTGTCTCAGCAATTTTCTATTCACTGTATTATTATATGTACCTGATAAATGCATATTCAGGTTATCCCTATCCGTATGATCTATACTTCATGCTTGACGCATTTTCAATCGGGATAATTTACATTGGGCTGTATGTGCTGACATATAGCATATATCCTGCAATGACTCTTCAGATGTCATTAATACTTCTTGGGTTATTCTCACCACCATTTCCGCCTTCTTTCTTTTACACGCTGGTTCCATCATGACATTCTTATAAATATTCTGAAAAACGTTGTATGTATAAATACAGAATAGTCATTTCTGTGAGAAGGGGAGCTTTAAAGGCTGAGAGGATCATCAGATCGACCCTTTGAACCTGATCCGGATAATGCCGGCGGAGGGAAATATGTACGGAAAACACAAATATATTGATACTGTAAGCAAACTTGAAGAGAATAAGAAGGGACTTAACCTGACTGCATTTGTTGCAACTGCTTCATCGCTTTTTCTCTGGGGAATTATTCTTTTCCTTGCATCAAGCGTCTATGGATGGGTAAACTCCGGCCCCTATGGTTACGGATACAAATTTGTCGCAGTTTTTGGACTTTTCATGGGAAACATAGTAATGGGGAGGTTTTCCGACAGATATGGAAGAAAGAGGATATTCATACTGACAGTATTCCTGTCTGCTGTTGGACTCTATGGGGCCATAGCATCCTTTAACGTCTATGAGCTTTTTATCTCCGTATTCATTGCAAATTTTGCACTGGGTGGAGACGAAACAGTTATACTTGCCTATGTCGGAGAGAGTGTTTCATTTGCAAGGAGAAGCCAGTATATTGTGTTCATAACCAACATGGCTAATTTTGGTGTATTCCTGACAGCCTTCGTGGAATTCTTCTATGGTCTTGATATATACGCTTCTAAATTTTTCATTTTCTCTATTACCAGCATTGTGCTTGTAATAGTATTTGTGTCAAGATGGCTATCTGTTGAGAGTCCAATGTGGGCTGCAATGTCTGGAAGAAGTGATGAATACACTACGGATGCTACGGAGGAATTGTGGAATTACTCCGGGCGGAAAATTAAGAGGCTTGCATTATTCGAGCAGATATCCACCGCCACAACTATTATCACAGGGTTCTTCCTCCTTAACATATATTTTGGAAGTATCTATGCCAACCAGCCCTTTTACTTTGCAGTACTTACCACATTTGCTGGTACAGTGTCAGGGGTTGCCCTTTCACTCTACGTGAAGAAAGTTCCACACAGAATACTCCCTGTTATTTCATTTCCGTTGATGGCTGTTCTCCTGATATTTCTTGCAGTCGTATCTGGGTTTGAAACTTTGCCACTGAACATACTCATCTGGATACTGATTGCAAGAGCATTTCTCTCAGAGATAGGATGGGGTTCCAGGGAGGTTCTTCAGGTTGAACTGAATCACACTATGAAGAGAGGAACAGGGATAGGAAATGTCAGGGCATTTGCCTATGGAATACTTATTATAATTTACATACTTACAACATTTGTGAATAACAGCATGGAATTCTATTTCATGCTTCTCGCCACGGTGGAAATATTTGGGGCTATGGGGGCAATATCATGGTATCTATGGGGTGTTGAAACTGGAACAAAAGCCATTCTATGAGGTAGGGAAACTATCACCTTCAAAACTTGAGGAAATAATCCTGAAGCACATTAAAAACAGGAACTCATCAGTCAGCCCATCCATAGGGGTAGATTTTGGCATACATGGAAATGATCTGATTCTCACAACTGACCCCCTTTCATACCACAGGCCCCTAGGAACTGAATTTGCATCGAAATTTGGTTTTAATGTGATTCTCACAGATTTTCTGACTTCAGGAAACCTGCCAGAGTTCCTGACAGCGACCCTCCTGTTTCCCACAGATGTACCAGATCTTGAAATTGAACTGTACTGGAAGACCTTCACTGATCAATGTTATAGATGGAATATTGACATTGTTACCGGGCACACTGGAAGGTATCCATCCGCTTCTCTCCCTCTGATTGGTTCTGTCACTATGGGTGGCAGAGCACATAGAACGGTTTATTCATACAGCAGCCTGAAAGAGGGGGACAGTCTCATAATAATGGGTTATCCCGGTATACAGGCAGCTGTGATCCTGAGTCATTATAATATAGGGTCTTCAGGAATGGGGAACGTTGTCAGGAAACTGGTTTCTCAAAGGGATATGTTACTTGTTTCTGATCACATGAAATTCCTCATGGACAATTTCAATCATAACGAAATAAGATTTATGCATGATGTGACAGAAGGGGGCCTCTATGGCGCATTGAATGAAATAGCACTGGCATCATCCCTCAATCTTTATATCGAATCTCAGAAGATACCAGAAAATGAGTATATAAAAACATATCTTTTCTCACTCTCGCTTGAACCATGGTCAGTCACAAGCGAAGGTTGCATTGTAATGGGTGTGCAAAATCAGGCAGCTGAAGAGATCGTTGCATCCCTGCAAGGTAAAAACATTCCCTCTTCCATAATTGGAAGAGTTGGAAAACCTGGGGACAATTCTGTAATAATGGATGGAAAAACAATAGCAAGGAAATGGAAAGATCCATACTGGGAGGCATTGAAACAATGATTATTTGTGCAATAACACCAGGATTCAGGGATGAATCAATTTTTGATAAGGTTAAGTCTGCACTGAAAGGTGGGATTGACATATTGCAGTACAGGGAAAAGGAAGCGAACAACATGATCGCAGAAAAGGTTGCAGCAAAGCTCAACAGAATGTGCAGGGAAGCAGGGACACAGTTTTATGTGGATGATCGTGTTGATATTGCTTTCAGGATAGGAGCTTACGGGGTTCATGTTGGAAAGGATGATATGCCTGTGGGAATGATCAGGGAAAAATACAAAAATCTTCATATTGGTGGTTCAGCGTACTGCAGTCCACAACTTGCAGTAGAGCTACAATATCAGGGATGCGACTATGTGGCCTTTGGATCAATGTTCCACACCGAAACAAAGAAAGATTATGGGCTGTGCACACCTGAAATCATAAAGCAGGTCAGGGGAAAATTAAATATCCCCGTTCTTGCCATAGGGGGAATCAACACTGAAAACGCTCACATTTTCAAGAATCTGGGGTATGAAGGAATTGCAGTGAGTTCTGCAATATTTTCATCTCCTGATCCTGAAACCACTGTCAATAGTCTGAGAGAGTCAATTTCCTGAATATTGATCTGCGGGTAGTTGTGCATGGAATTGGAAGAAATGAACAGAATATTTCCATTTCTCTTCTTAGAATCATTCACAAAGTACAACATCATGAAATGAAACCAGAAATCTGCGTAACCAGACTTGTGTATGCCGTTCTTCGCATGGATGGATCAGATTAAAGAGCAGAAACCAAGGATCATAACGCATAACTTAATACTCTATTTGGACAGAAATCAGGGAAAACACATTGTCAAAATAACAACCTTTGATGTGAATAAAGAGGAAATATTAGGGATAGAACCAGACTTTGAGGGTTATCAGAAGTACCCTGTATACAATTATATTGATCAAGGGAAAAGAAAGACGCGAATGCAAAGAACTTAGGGACGATTAAGGAAAAATTAGTAAATAATTGCGTTATGTGTGGTTTCCAGGAAGATTGATAAACAGAGTATGAACAATTGAAAGGTTTAAAAAGAAAATTGATATCATGTCATGGGGATATAAATAGAGGGCAACAAAGTCATTTCACAGGACAAATTATTACGTGGTTATATACAGCACCTATTAAATTCACTGGTGAGTATCGGGGAATATAAGAAAAATGAAGATGAAATAGAGAAAATAAAAGCATCCGAGAAAAAATCAACGGAGAGAATTAATAATCTCATAGGTAAATTCAATGATCTCTTCAGGGCCTTCAAAGAACATGAACGGAACCATGCAGTGGATTATGCTGAAAAGGATATTATGGATTCTGTAAACAAGAGTTTGGGAAATCTTAGGAGCACCATTAAAATAGAAAATGAGAACAGGATTTTTGAACTGAAGAACAGGATGGAAGTCGATAGAACAAACACGATTGCAAATATTCAGGCTTTTCTGTCGATGAATATTATTTCTGAACTGGATGTAACAATCACTGTAAAATATACGGAAACAGGGTACAGGATCACATCCAGGTATGTTGGAGAAAATGAAGTTGAATATACATTCGTGCTTGACGCAAAGAATCAGGAAATTTTCTCAGAAATTCTTAGATTTGGACATCTTGAGAAGAATATGCGAATTCCAATTTCTGAGACTTCGTTTGATTCTGATCAGGACTATGAAAAAATTGACAGGTATTATTTAAGCAATGCTAGCGTGAGCAAAGGCAGCCTTGTGGCTATATTTTCAAGCCCAGAAAACGATGCAAAAATCACCTTTGTGATGTCCAGGGGAAACATTTCCCACTTCATCACAATTGAATACAGCAATGGAAAGAAAGTTATTGATATAACAGGCAACAGTGCAATAGTAAAGAGAATAGAAGTTGATAGAGTACAGGAACCCCTTGACAGGATATACGGCTCCCTTCTGGAAATGGAGAACTGCAGGGTCAAACTTATTGAACTTACATCTAACAATGTGGACATTTTCAGGAACAATGACTTTGAGGAATTCATTATGAAAATGTTTCAGATGAAGAGCAAGGAACTAAGGGAATCCATTGCAAATTCACAGGAATCATCTGGTCAGTATGGAAGAAAAGCTATAGAGGAAAAACTTTCCCTCTGCGGAGAGGTTGGTGGAAAAATAGCAAGACTGATTGGAGTTAACTATGAAAAGGAATGATTTTTCAGACTTTGGCATTGGAACATGGAATCTTGGTGGAAGAGGAGAACCTGATTACTCCCATGATGCACAAAATGTAGAATCCTTAAAATATGCAATATATGGAGGTGTCAATTTTTTCGATACTGCTGAAATGTACGCATCCGGGCATTCGGAAGAACTCCTTGGGAAAGCACTTCAGGGGGAAGATAGGAAAAGATTCTTTATAACTACAAAGGCATGGCCTTCGAGTTTTGGAAATCTTGAGAATTCTATGAAAAATTCACTGAAAAGACTGAATATGGAATACGTTGACCTTTACCTTATTCACTGGCCTGATATGAAATATGATCACAGAACGCTGATCAATAACATGCTCAGGCTCAAGGACGAGGGATATACTGAAAATATAGGTGTGAGCAATTACGACATAAATCTCCTGAAGGAGGCGTGGGAACTGTCAGGAGGTCAGATATTTGCAAACCAGATAGAGGTAAATGTCGAAAAGGTTTCAGCATTCAACCAGATAAAGGAATTCTGTCTTGAGAAAGACATAATGGTAGTTGCATACACGCCACTCAACAAGAACAGGATGCCCAAGAATTCAAGAATGCAGAATAACATAAAGAAGTCAGGACTGAATCCTGCTCAATACAGCCTTATTTACACAATGTCAATTGGGGCCTACCCCATACCTAAGGCTGCTTCCATTGATCATCTTGGCATGCTTTTCAATGCAGTGGAAATGTACAGGAAAGGTATGGTAAAAATTATTTCTTAAAACTAGGCAAGTGCATAGATCATTGTTACCACGAAGACAAGTGCTACCATTATGGACCCATATATCATGTAATCCTTTGTCCTATACCCGCCCGGTGATTGTACAAGAAGGTTTGACTGGTTTCCAAAGGGAGTAAGGAAAGTACAGGATGCAGCCATTGCCACGACCGTAAGTGCCACAAGCGGATTGCTGAATGAAAATGCAATAGGCCCCATTATAATTGCAGATGCCACGTTTCCAACCAGGTTTGCAAGCAGGAATGTGATGATAAAAAGAAGCACAACAGACCCTGCTATCCAGTAATCTATCGATACTGATACACCGGAAGATATTATGGCCCCTCCCACTACGAGGTATGAACCAACAAATACTACTATGGGCCACTCCACACGGGAATACATATCCTTAAAATTTATGGACCTGGTGGCTAGAATGATTACAAGTGCAATGCCGTAGGACACAAGGATATTAACTCCAGCGGTGGAAAGTATCACTGCCAGAATTAAGGCACCCAAAGCAAAGAGGCCACTTTTCCATTTTATAATTTTTATGTCTCTTTTCCTCAATGGGGCAAGGCCATTTTCTATTATGAACTCAGCAATATCCTTTTCATTTCCTGAGACAAGGAGTACGTCTCCTGCTTCAAGAAGGATGGTCCTCAATCTGCCAGAGATTATCTTTCCATATGCAGAGATTCCAAGGACGGCAAGGTTAAATCTGGATGCATATTTCAGGTCAATAATTGATCTTCCTACAAGCCTGGAATTTGGCATTACAAAAATTTCATTGAGGGATGTGCTTTCCTGTATCACCTCTGATGGGGCAATAGTCACTCCCTTTATGGCAGAAATGGCAGTGACATTTTCCGGCTTCAACCGCACAATAATTATGTCTCCCGATTCTATTACTCTGTCCTTTCTCCCTATCCTGCCCGGATATATACCTACAATTCTTACACTGTATATTTTTTCGAATTCAGCAACAGTTTTTCCTATTACTTCACTGTCAGGGCCTATCTTTGCCTCTGTAAGGTATTCTCCTGTCTTGTAGTTCTCAATTTCAACCTCAGCCTTCTTCTTGTCGGGGATCATGATAGAAATCACAATGATAAGCGGTACGGATAACAGAAGGATTATAAACCCAGGGTAAGTGAAAGTGAAATAAGGCAAAAAGGTGTGGTAGTTCTGGTACCAAAGACTGTAAAGTATGAGGTTTGAGGAGGTGCTTGCCACGGTGAACCTTCCTCCCATGACAGCTATAAATGCAAATGGCATCAGGTATTTGGATGGAGACTTCTTTAGTTTGTCAGCGAGTGAATATGCTAGAGGTATCATCATCAGTGTGAGGGCCACGTCGCTCATGAAACCGGACATTATTCCTGTTGCAAGCAAAAGTACTGTGATGATCAGGTAACCATTATTGAATTTTTTTGTGAGGAAATCACCGAATTTTTCCATTATTCCAGAGTCGGAGATTGCCTTGCTTATTATCATTACCACTGCCAGGAGGAATACGGGCAGGGAGGCAAATGTAATGATGGCATTGGTGGGGGAGATAACACCAAGAAGGATCAGTGAAAGGGCAGAAACAATTCCAACAAGATCATATCTTACCTTATTTGTGAGTAAAATAATTGTAGAAATTATGAAGACGGATAGAACTTCAATCTGGATAGCATTCAACATCAGATGATATGTTTGTTATTTATTAAAGATTTCCACAAATGAAAGGAGAATCAATCACATTGCATAAATCCCATTAAAGAAGAAAGTAATATATGACATAAAGTAGATTCAGAAACATGAAAAATTATATTGCAGGGCAA
Source organism: Thermoplasmata archaeon (assembly GCA_021816965.1). Lineage (GTDB taxonomy): Archaea > Thermoplasmatota > Thermoplasmata > Thermoplasmatales > Thermoplasmataceae > Cuniculiplasma. Next base: position 51,392 of record JAKAWU010000003.1, read on the forward strand.
TGGAAAGAATCTGAAAATGGAAAATATTCCGAAAAACTTGAACCTTCAACAGGAAAACTTATGGGCCAGTTCCCTTCATCAACAAAAAATGATGCAGCGGAGGCAATCGATGCTGCAGAGGATGCTTTCGAAAAATGGTCAGAAACAACATCTCACCACAGGGCGTTAATCTTAAGAAAAACAGGGGAGATCATAGAATCAAGGAGGAAGGAGCTTGAAGATATTCTTGTGAGGGAAGCTGGGAAAGTAAGGGCTCAGGCTGTTGAGGAGACTTCAGGCGTTCTTGACCAGATATTTTATTATTCAGGGTTTGAAAGGAAGATCACAGGGGATGTGGTGGAAGGCCAGAAGAACAGACAGAAAATATTCCAGTACAAAGTGCCGTATGGTGTCGTCCTTGCGCTCACGCCATGGAATTTTCCGGCAGCCATGGTTGCAAGAAAGCTTGCACCTTCACTTGCCACAGGAAACACAGTTGTGATGAAACCCAGCAGTGAGACTCCTTTCACCGCAGAATGGATAGTGAAAAGATTCATTGATGCAGGGATTCCAAAAGGCGTCCTGAATCTCATAACCGGAAAAGGTTCTGAGATCGGCGATTTTCTGGTTTCTCACAGGAAGGTTTCACTTGTAACCATGACAGGATCCACAGAAACGGGACAGAGGATAGTATCAAAAACATCAGCGAACATGGCAAAGACAATTCTGGAACTTGGGGGGAAGGCCCCATTTATGGTGTGGAAGGATGCAAATCTGGAGAATGCAGCCAGGGCATTGATGTGGGGGAAGTTCTGGAACGCCGGCCAGTCGTGTATTGCAGCTGAGAGGCTGTATGTGCACAGGGACGTGAGGGAAAAATTCATGAAAATATTCATGGACATGGTTTCAAGGATGAAAGTGGGAGACCCTGAGACATCACAGATGGGCCCCCTTATAAACAGCGATGCAGTCAAAGCAATGAAGAATTTTGTTTCAAAAGCTACGGATCAGGGTTTTTCCATACTGCATGGTGGAACAGTTCCAGATCTTGATAGCAGATTCAGGAATGGATTTTTCTTTGAGCCCACAATAATTGGAGGGGCGACTCAGGATTCAGACGTGTTCCAGGAGGAAATATTTGGCCCCATGCTCGGTGTTATGGAGGTGGAGGACAGGGATGAACTTATTCATAAGGCAAACGATTCGAAGTATGGCCTTGCATCATATCTTTTCACATCCGACATGGATTTCGCCATGGATGCTGCTGACAGGATCAGGTTTGGGGAGCTATACATAAACATGACGGGGCCCGAGGCATCCCAGGGCTACCACACGGGATTCAGACTAACAGGTCAGGCAGGAGAGGGGAGCAAATATGGAATTGAGGAATATCTGAAATTAAAGAATGTATACATGGATTATTCAGGAGACAGGGTATTGGTGAATGGAATGCCCGGATTCTGATCAATTATCTTTTTTACCTTTTTTCATGGAAGGATCAAATACTTTTTAGTCATTGATAATTTCATAAGTCCATGGAGATCAGAAAGAATCAAAAAAATGGAGTATTCACTGTATGTTATGGAAACAATCATGATCATGTAAGATACAGAGCAGGGGCTGCTTCAAAGGTGGATGAGGGAGAAATTCCCTTAAAATTCACCATCTCCTCTTCTGAAGTGTATTCAGAATTGAAAATTCCACTTTCCTCAGATGACCATATAATCGGGCTCGGAGGAAAAGCACTACCGGTGGAGAAGAAGAGGACGCAGAGCACCTTCTGGAATACGGATGTTTATGGATACAGAAACGGCTCAGATCCGCTCTATCTTTCAATTCCATTCTTCTATATCGTGAACAGGAATGGGAGCACTGGAGTTTTCATCGATTACCCCGGAATGATAAAGATGGATTTTGGCGTAGAGAAATATGATTACATAAATATAAGGGTGATTTCAGTTGATTTCGACATATATGTTATAACTGGAAATTCTCTAGAGGAAATACTAAGGAAATATCTTGACATAACTGGCCATCCATCCGGAATCCCTTCATGGATGTTCCGGCACCAGGTATGCCGTTATTCGTATTCACCACAGGAATCCGCAATGAATGTTCTCAGGAAGTATATTGAAGTTTTCGGAAAAGATTCAGTGGGGGCCATATACCTGGACATAGATTATATGGATGGATACAGGAACTTCACTGTCAGCAGAGAAAATTTTCCAGACATGAAAGGTTTCATAATGGGCTGTCATGAAATGGGCGTGAAAGTCATACCGCTGGTCAATCCGGGCATTAAGATAGATCAAAATGATGAAACTTTCCTTGATGGGCTTGGCTCATATGCTGAGACAGGCAATGGAGAGATATATATTGGGCATTCGCACGCAGGGGCCAGTGCTTATCCCGACTTTCTGTCAGAGAAAGGGAAGGAATTCTGGCACAGACACATAAAAAAATTCCTCGAATATGGCTTTGATGGCATATGGCTGGATATGAGCGAACCAACGGTGAAGAACAGCAAGGGCACATTCGATCATGATGTGATGCACAGAGTAAAGGGAGAAAAGATAAGGCATGAGAAAATACACAACCTGTATGCACTGGAGCAGGCAGAGATCACCAAGACTGCAGTGGGGAATGACAGGATTGTTCTTGCAAGATCAGGATATCCGGGAATACAGAGATATGCTGTGATGTGGACAGGTGATGGAGAGGCTGGTTATGATAACATGGCTCTTCAAATCCCACTTATAACTTCCATGGGCATCACGGGAATGCCTTTCGTTGGTTGCGATCTTGGTGGCTTCCTTGGGAAAACAACACCAGATCTTCTTCTGAAATTCTATTTAATGGCATTATTCTTCCCACTATATCGGAATCATAAAGAAAAGCACGAATCTGACGGCGAACCGTACACATTTCCGGAGCCTTATGTGAACAAGTTCAGGAATATCATAAAACTGAGGAACGCAATAATTCCACATCTCCTTTGGAAAGCTGCCTGTGCTGTGGAGAATCTTGATGCATTTCTGAGGCCTATCAGTTTCAATTATCCGGGAAATGATGGTTACTTCAGTATTGATGATGAATACATGGTTGGTGAAGAGATACTTGTGGCCCCTATGCTTTCAAAAGATCTTTGGGAGAGAAATATTATTCTTCCTGAAGGAAGATGGTACTGCCTCGAAGATGGAAATATATATGGAGGAGAATCTCTCATCCGGTATTCAGGGGAAATGCCGTTTTTCCTCAGGGAAGGAGCAGTATTTCTGATGGAAGGCAAAATATTGTTCTTTGGCAGGTTCAGTGGAAGGATATACATCAGGGAAAAATGGGTGAATATGGAATATGATGGTGAATCTGTGAAAGAGGGGTTTGAAAATATGAAGGGAATAACTGTGATTGACGTGGAAAAGGAAAGGCCAAAACTTCATTTTTTGACAGGATGAGACTCTCTGTCAAAAAGCACTGCACCATAAAGCAGACCCGTGACGAGGCCACCTTCCGGCATTGAAAGAATGAACATGATCTTGATATTGTTCCCTGCAGTGAGCATATAACCAATGAAACCAAAAATCAGGCCAATCAGGAGCCCTATACTCATGAACTTTATGAGTTTGTCCTCATTCATTATAGGTAATGGCATCTTCGAATAAATCATTTTCAAAAAACAACCAATCCTGAACCTGCATAATCTATTTGCAAGAAATACTCAATTCTTGCAATGTGCCGAATTTCAAAAACTTTGTATTGAAAAGAACTGAAGAATTAATTTAAAATGTTATGTGGGGATATCAGTAAGCATCCTCTGTCTTGGAAACGTTATCTTCCTTCTTTTTCTTTGCCTGGGAATCCGGGCCTCCTTGCTTTATATCATTTATTTTGCCCTCTCCGAGATTCTGAAGCATGTCTCCAAAAAAGTCTCCTATCCTTTCATTTTCCAGTATGGCCTTGTCAAGTTCACTTTCCATGCCTGCCATCCATGAAACATTTACCTGTCCATTATTCATTGATTTTATGAATGTCTTCATTGTTTCTGCGAAGTCGTTCATTACAGATGACTGTGACCTCATCATTTCCATGTCCTGGACAATGAGTATGAATGATTTTATTTTGGCTGCCTGTTCCTTCAGGTTTTCTGATTTCTGGATGAAATCATTGTAAAGTATTGTATTTCCTATCTCTTTCGCTTCCATTGCCTTTGCCGAATACATTTCAGCCATACTCTGGCATTTCCTGGCATGATCCTCAGATTTTTTCTTGAGCATCTTTATGTTCATTGCAGTCTCAATATCTATCTCTTCCTTTGATTTCCTGTTGAGGATACCCATCACACCACATCCACATTATCATTTGTTTCTTCCCCTTCTGCCGCCTTTGGGATCGATTTAGTATACTCACGGGTCTTTTCAGAGGTTCCTCTCAGAGTATCCATATAAACGCTCATGGAATCCATGTTTTTCTCCAGATCTATCTCGCTCATCAGTATACCTCTCATGGAAGATTTGATTGAATCCATGTTCTTCCTGTTGCTGAAGAATTTATCCACGTTTGATAAGAGCTGTTGGCCGGAGATAACTGTATACATAGATCTTATAAGTGTCAGGAACTTATACCTGAGTTCCAGCTGGTGATATGAGATGGATTCCGAATCTATCTGTTTTCTGATGGTATCAACCTTTATATCCCACATTGTAGGTTTTCTCTCCACCAGTTCCTTTTCAGATTTCTTGAGAGATTGTATTTTTTCCTGTCCTCTCTCCATTATGACGTACATGTCCTGAAGATCATGAGTTATATTCTCTATGCCCTTCCTTCCGGTATATTTTTTTGATCCAAACTTCTGCCACATTGCTGAAAAACCAACTCCCCACTCTCTCTGCAATCCTGCATTAGAATACATGTCAAGAAGTTCATCCACTGAATTTTTTTTCTTCATTACTTTCACACCTCAATTTGATGCAAATCTGTTTTTCCAGGAACTGTACTGGTTCAGCATGGCATCATCGCTGGCAGGTTTGGTCTTGATCATAGCATCCTGGAAATCCTGTTCCTCAAGGGGCCATACCCTGTAGTTGACTTTCATTCCGTTCTGAATACTTCCATCCAGTTTCTCAATAATATCATTGTTTGCCCTTCTAAGCATATTCCTAATGGCATCAGAACACAGGTAGTAGAGGTCTCTCCCGGAAAAATTTACTGTTTTGGCTGCTATCTTTCCAAGATCAACTTTTACCTGATAGCCCTTTGACTTCGTGTTTAGTTCAAGTATTTTTTTCCTTGTGGATTCATCTGGAAGCCCAATGTATATTTTCTTTTCAAATCTCGATATGATTGCCTGATCAAGTTCCCATGGGGTGTTTGTTGCTGCGACGGTAAGAACAAAATCCTCTCCCGTGCTGAAGCCATCAAGCTGTCCTAAAAACTGCTGAAGCACAGAGGTTGAATTCCTGTTGCTGTCATCCCTCTTCCTGACAAGCGACTCAATCTCGTCAATGAAAACCACGGAAGGGGACATATCCCTCGCAGTATCATAAAGTGCAGACACCAGCCTTTCCGAATCCCCGACATATCTCGAAAGAAGTTCGGACAGGGTTACGTTGAAGAATGTTGCCTCAATGTTTGAACTTATGGCCTTAGCGATGGTCGTCTTGCCTGTCCCCGGGGGGCCAAAAAGCAGTATATTTCTGAGTTTTGGTATGTTTATGTCTACATCCGGAGTGGCCATTGCAAAGAAAACTGCTTCCATTATGGCATTCTTTTCCTGGTCAAGTCCACCTATTTCTGACCACTTTACATTGGATTTCGAGATCAGGGCTTCAATTCTTCCCCTGAATTCAGTTTCCATTTTACCTATGAGCCCATTATCCCCCTTTCCAGACGGTGCAGCAGGTTTCGCAGTTCCGGATTTATCTCCCGCAGTTCTTCTCGAAGATTTTCTTGCACCGCTTTCCATGTCAACGATCTTCTTTTCCCAGATTTTTATTATATCATTGTATTTGCTGCTGTACTTCTGATCCATCCCGCTTACAATTTTCAGGTTGCCTATGATTGCTTTGCAAAGAGAGGATGCCTTTGCAATGTCGCCTGCTTCCTCTGATGCACGCTCTGCCTTAATATCTTCGGAAATAACCTTCTTTATATTATCTATGGCAAGATAGTCTGTGCCCAAGACACATCACTCCGCGGAGTCCTCCGCATTTTCCTTTGTTTCCCGGGTGTTATTCTTTGTTTCGCCCGTTTCTCCCGGCATCAATTTTTCCCTATTTCTATCCATCTCTTCAAACATTTTCATATACTTGCCACTGGTTTCTTCTTCCTCATCAAGCGCATCAATGTCAGAAATAGAATTCAGGAGTTGGTTCATCTTGTTTTCCTGGAATTTCTCCCTGACACGCCCTTTAGTAATTACTCCTTTCAGTTGAGCTCCACTTGTCTCTTCAGTTATTTTATCAATATTGTCAGTTCCTGTTGCCTTGGCGCGTTTTGTTTCCTTCATCACGCCCAGAGCCTTTCTATACTTCCGCATCCTTCTGTCAATATCAGAGATTTCTTTTTCAACAAATTCCAGATCCTGTGCGATGCTTTCTCTTCTTGCACCAGAAGATTCTGCACCTTCCTTAAAAAGATCATCGTATCTTTTCTTTTTTCTGTCTCTCTCCTTCTCCAGAACCGAAAGATCCGTTTCAGCTTCCAGAATCATCTTGTCAATGCTCTCAGATGAAGCAGTACTGAGATCGTTCTCTTTCTTTTTCTTGAATATGGCCATAAGGATCACTTCATCAATATAAAAAGAGATATAACGCTTTTCATTCAAAAAAGAGATTTAACCTTTAAGGTAACCTATTAGGAAACCCACTGCAAATATCACGAGAGACAAACTTATTGTGGTTGTACTGTTTCCCGGGAGGACTTTTTCGATATTAGTTATGATATAAGATATGTGATTTTGCACATTTGCCTCAAAGCTAGAGAGTGAAGCTGATGGAATGACTGAATAATTGATATATTCTGATAACAGGACTGCTAGAATTATTAATAAAACAGACCACACTCCTTTTTTTATACCGAGCCCCAACAGTAAACCGTCCACAAAAATGAGCAACAGTAACACATAGGGATTGGTGAGGAGAGATGTTAAATCCATATTGTACTATCAAAATATGATATAAATATGTTTGTGTTTTTATTTTTTTAGTCAATTTTGATAGACTTGAAACCCTTTATTGGCACAGTAATTGTCAAAACACCATCAGTATATTTTGCAGTATGTTGGGCATCAGTTTCAACATCCACGGGGAGTCTTATTGTTTTGAAAATCTTGTCAGGCCTCTGATCGATATACACGTTATTTCTCTCCTCCGTTTTCCTGTTTGCAGAAATCTCTACAGAGTTTCTGTCAATTCTAACATGAATGTGTTTCTTTTCAAATCCGGGGAGTTCTGCTTCAATGATCAGATGTTCATTTTCTTCATACATTCTTATTGGAGGGTAGAGGTATGACATCACTTCCTTTGATCTTTCACCAACATTTCTCATAAACTCATCAGCCATGAATTTTATTGGCCCATAAATTGTTGTCATAATAGCACTATGAGTACTTTTTATATAAATGTTATTTAGCTGATAATTGAACATCTAAAATTTATTCGATATCTTGAGAAATAAA
>JAKAWU010000040.1 GCA_021816965.1 Thermoplasmata archaeon
ATCCTCTTCCCAGGATAAGATGCTCTTCCTCATCTCCTCATCAAGTATATCGAACTTGTTCAGGAGGAACAGGGTTGGCTTGTAGAATCTTGTGAGAACGGAGGCATAGAGAAGCTTCTGAGAGATGTGCCCCGATGGTGAAGCAGAAACCGCAGAATCAGCAACAAAACCTATCATGGATTTTTTTCCTCCAAGGGATTCCACTATGAGAGGGCTGGATGTCCTGAATGTGAACAGTTCTATCTGGCCCGGCGTATCGAAAATGATGTGGTAATCATCAAGTTCCTCAAGTAAGTCCTTTATGTTCTGGATATTCTCTATAATGAGATCTGCAGCCACAATCTGGGCCCCATTTGGCCCAAGGTTGAATTCGCTCATGATCTGCGATATGGATATCCATTCCCTCACATCCACGTCTGCCTCATAGGGTATGTATTCTGCCCCGGGATCGAGATTCACAATGGCTACATTCATGCCCTCCTTTGTGTACCATTCTTTCAGGGAACCACACAGTGAGGATTTACCTGTTCCTGCAGGGCCTGCTATGAATATTGCATCTTTCATTGTACCATATCCTCCTCGTACTGATCCAGGTTTACTGCATCCCTGTCGTCTACTTCTTCAGGAGACAACCCATTGAAGGAATCCTCTATGGTCCTGAAGAGGTTCTCGAGCCTGTACATCATTGAATCTTCCAGTTTGAACGTATTCATTATATTCTTTGTTTCATTGAGATATTTCACTATTCCACCTCTGTGTATTGTAAGCGTTATGGATTTTTCCCCGCATTTTGTGCATTTTCCGGAGAGCGGTACTCTCCTGAATTTTGTATTGCATTTGGTGCACCTGAACTCCTGCGAGAAGAATCCCCTGAAGTTTCCGAACATGTCCGGAAGGAAGTGGGAATTTATAAGCCTTGAGGCAACATCATTTGCATCCACTGCCCTTATGGATCTTGCCAGATCAAGCTGCTCCTTTATCTTCTCCCCCATTGAGCCCAGCTTCTTGTAGGAAGAAAGGATCACGCCATTGTTCAGATCAGCCGTGGAGAACATGTAACCCATTCCCCTTGCTGTCCCTTTTTCCTCCACCATGACCTTCATGGGGCTCATAACTTTCTCTATTTCAGATGGTTTTGCCATTCTCTCCGCAGCCTCATAGAATTCCATAGGATACGTGCTGCTGCTGTCCACATTCAGTGCTTCCTTGTCCACCTCATCAGGTTTCAGGAAGAGAGTCATCACAAGGGGAGCATCCATGAGCCCACCTGTGGTTTTTGGAAGGAATTTCCTGGAAAAATTCAGCAGTCCATCCATTAGGAGCATTATGGAATCCTCATCACCATCGCAGTTCCTTCTCTTTGCCGCATGGTAGAATGGATGTGCATAGCATCCATTCACGCTGGAGAATCCGATAATCCTCCCGAGAATTCCTCCGGACGTATGGGGTGCAAGCCCTATGACAAGATGTCCTATGAGATCTTCAGGATTCACACAGTTATAATAAGGTTCAGTTCCATAGTATTTAACCAGAAGATCATCCACAAATTTGGAAACCCTGAACATGTATTCCGCACAGTCCCATGGTATTATGAGGTCCTGTGTGAATATCTCATTCATTCCATCTGAATATCCAAGTTCAGCAGCCTTTTTTTCAGGGAGCCTTATTTCCGAGCATGTGAAGTGTGTTATGGGCACATCGCTCATATCATACCTGCATGTGCCGTCCTTGTTCAGGGAGATGCCATGAGTTGTTCTCAGGAGCCCTTTCTCAACGGGTTCGCAATATTTTCCCCCTGACATGAGCCTCTTCACTCCCTTGAACTCTTTTACCTCATGCTGTTCAAGTTTCAGTTTCCGCATGGCACTCTCAAAAATTTTCCTGATATCGATCTCAACTTCCCCAACTTTCTCAGTGTCCTCGGTGATCTTACCACAGTCGGGGCAGGATATGGCTGGTGTCTCTGTTCCACATTCCCTGCAGACTCTCACATCTGTCTCAACTCTGTATATATCAGTCTTCTTTCTTGCTGCATCTGAAATGGATCTCCTGGAATTTCCAGAAATCTCAATGGGGAAGAGCGTATGCACCATGGGCTTCATCTTCCTGTCTCCTGCCTTCTCTGGCCTCCCGAGCCTTGCACCTATTCTTGTGGGCGATCTGTCCCTTATTTCGATGCCTGAAATAGATGAGATGTATGAGGAGGTTCTTTCTATGTGCTCCACAGACCCTTTCGTGAAATTTCTGAATATAATACGCAGTATTTCCCCGTTGTTGATCATCAGGGTTTCTTTATCTGCGGCGAATTCCACTCCGAGTCTCATGAGAATATCCTCAGTGGACGAACTCCATGCAATGGCTGGGAAGGCATCATTCCGGATGGATTCTGCAATAATTGAACCAAGCACATCCACTTCATCACATGTGATATCATGCCAGAAATAGTTGAATTCAGGATGAAGCGGTACTGAATATTTCTTCGATATTTCCACTGCAGCAGAAGCATCAGATGGTTTCCTCAACTCCTCAGGAACTTTTGAAGCCAGTATATTCCAGTAGTCCACGCTGAATGGGGGCCTCTCCAGTACGTGGTTGTTCTCAAGGAAATCCCCGTATGAGATCAGGATCTCACCAATATCTGTTATGACATCAATCTTATCCTTCAGGGAAGTTGCCTGCTCAACTGATCTCACCCTTATGTGGGAACCGTCCTTTGTCAGAACCATTGGCCCCTCTATCTCATCGCATGGCGTTATGGCTGCGGCCTTGCCTGGAAGTTCCACCTTCAGCTGGCTGCCCGTGGCAACAAACTCTTTCAGTACAAACATAGTAACTGGATTTATGGATGCAGCTGCAAGTCCGGAAAGTCGTGATCTTCCATACCTGAGCCTGAATCCTCCCGGCCTTCCGGGATGGGAGAACACGGGCCTCCCTGCAACAATATCATTCAGGAACTTGGATGACTTGCTGCCTGATGTGCTGCTTTCATCCTTCACGCTTGCATTGAGGAATTCCCAGTCCTTTATGCCGAGTTTCTCTGTATGTTTCAAGACCTTCTTTGATTTCTGCAGCAGGCCCTCGCAGAGCACAAGGCACATTCCTCCCCTGATCTTGTTGCTGGGGAATCTCTCCATGTCCCTGTGCCCGGATATTTCCTCATCCTCACTTCCTTCCCCATCAATGCACACAGGGCAGTTCTTCACAACCCTTCTGATCTCCTCCCTGTCTGGAAGGTATTGGAGATGCTTCACCCTGTTGTATGCCTGGATCTCCTCGATGTATCTTTCCACCTCATCATCTGTTGCAACGAATTTTCCAATTCCCAACTCTCTCCTGACAATATCTGCAATGAGTACGCTCATGGCCTGTGCAGTTCCACCAGCTCCTCTTATGGGGCCTGCATAGACAACAGAAACATAATTTGTTCCATCGTAATTCTTTCCAACCTTTACTGTTGATATTCCCTCAAGAGGTGCAACAAGTATTCCTTCTGTGAGTATGGCGAGACCAGTTCTTATGGCCTTGTCCAATGCAATTTCGCTGCCCTGTTCCCTGTAGCGCATTGCCACATTCCTGGACATCTGCAGGGAAACCTCTTCTCTGCTCATTTCCCGTGAAAGTTCGCGAATCTCCCTGCTGATTCCTTTTATTTCGATCAGTTCTTCAACCCTGTCTGCCATATCATTTGCAAGGGGGATTTCTACCCTGCCTGAAACATCAAGACCGAGTTTCCTGCATTCCTTTGCTATACTGTAGCACTCATCAACGCCCTTTTTCAGGCTGTCTCTGTATTCATCCTCTCCCCATGGGGACATGTTCAGGAACCGCCTTCCAGAACCGCAATCTTGCTCTGCTTAAATTCCAGGGCAGATTTTATGAAATGAAGGTGAAGCCTTGAAGGATTCAGGGGCCTTGAGAGGAATTCCGCATGGAACTGGGATGCAAGGAAATTCTTTCTGTCCTTCATTTCCAGTATCTCCATCCTTATCCCCTCTTCATCCGTTCCGGAAAATATGAGTCCATTATTCTCCAGTTCCTCAATGTATTTGGGATTAACCTCAAATCTGTGCCTGTGCCTTTCATATATCTCTTTCTTTCCATAGAGTTCCATGGCCATGGTATCATCCCTCACCAGAACCTTCTTGGAACCGAGTCTCATGGTTCCACCCATGTCTGTTACCCCTATCTGCTCAGGAAGTATGTCTATGACAGGATTCTTTGAATCTGACTTGAATTCTGTGCTGTTCGCATCTTTCAGGCCAAGAACATTCCTTGCATACTCTATGACTGCAACCTGGAACCCAAGGCATATTCCAAGGAAAGGCATCCCGGTCTCCCTTGCGTATTTCACAGCCCTGATTTTACCTTCCACTCCCCTGTATCCGAAACCAGGCGTGACAAGAATTCCTTCAAGGTTCTTCAGGGAGGTTTCATCTGTAACAGTATCTGCATCGATCCATTTTATGTCCACGGCTATTCCTGTGGAACCTGTAACATGGTTGAATGCCTCCTTATGGCTCATGTATGCATCATGAAGGTCTGTGTATTTCCCAATAATTCCTATTTTGACATTTTCCTGTGGGTAGAGGAGTTTTTTCTTGTAATCTACCCAGATATCATGGAATGGTTGATCTGGTATGGAGAATTTCTCCTTGATAATATCAATGACTCCCTGTTTCTCTATAATTTCAGGTACTTCATACGCATTTCCCACATCATATACGCTTACAACTGCTTTCTTATCCACATCGGTGAACATGGATATCCTTCTTCTGGCATCCTCTGACAGGTAGTGTTTTGATCTGCAAACAAGTATATCCGGCTGTATTCCAATCTCTCTCAGCATCCTCACGCTGTGCTGTGTCGGTTTTGTTTTCTGCTCCCCTTCATGCCCGATCTCAGGTATAAGAGTCACATGGCAGAAAATCACGTTCCCCTTCTCCTCCATCCTCAACTGCCTGAGGCCCTCAAGGAAAGGCATGGATTCAATATCGCCGACAGTTCCTCCGACTTCAATCACCAGAAGGTCAACATTTTGGTCCGTGGCAACTTTCCTGATTCTCCTCTTGATCTCATTGGTGATGTGTGGTATGATCTGCACTGTGCTTCCAAGATATTCCCCTCTTCTCTCTTTCTCTATAACTTCCTTGTATACTTTCCCTGTGGTAATGCTGTTATCACCATTCAGGCTCCTGTTCAGGTATCTTTCATAATTTCCAAGATCAAGATCTGCTTCACTTCCATCATCAAGGACAAAAACTTCGCCATGCTGATAAGGATTCATTGTGCCTGCGTCATAATTGAGGTACGGATCAATTTTCAAAGCAGAAGTTTTTACGCCACTATTGCTCAGGATGTGGCATAAACTTGAGGCAATTGTGCCTTTTCCAATACCGGAAAGAACTCCACCGGTTATAACCACGTATTGCATTTATCATAATGAACATGTAAATAATAAACATGTTCATTGCCCTCGGGACGTATAAATCAATCGGGCAATTGTGGTGATTTCTAAGATGGAATGTGATGAAAAAATCAGGCTCAACAGCATTATATCCTGATGGATTCATTCCTGAAGGTATAAATATCCAGTGTCAGTTCAGCAATGTCCGTTGAATACATCCCTATTCTGGATATTTCCTCTGCAATGGATGAGGATGATACGCTGTTTCCCTTCAGCTTGCCTATTTCGCCCTTTTTCTTCATAACCTGTTCCTTTCTGCTCACGAGCTCATTGATCTCATAGAGATTCACGTTGAAGAACATGGTTGTTGTCTTTATGAAAAGATCACCGCAGAATTCCATGAAGGACTTCAATGCATCCTTCTGCTCCTTTCCGATATTCTCGCCATTCATGAGAACGTGGCAGATGTTAACTGTATGATCTGCTATTCTCTCAAGTATCCTTGAAAAAACCATGTTGAATACTTCCGGGCCCTTCATGCCTTTGTATGGAAGTGTTTCCTTCATCATGTAGAAGTGGTATCTGTCAACATCATCATCCCTTGAAATGATGTTCTCCAGAAGAGCACTGTCCCCGTTTTCAAATGCCTTTGTTGTGTCTGTGATCATTGCCTGCACATTCACGATCATTCTTTTAAGTGCATTTATGGTAGGAAATGATCTTGAATCAAGAACATTCTGAAGTGTTATGGAAAGGGAAGTTTCTTCAAGGAGCTCAACACCCATGGCAACTCTGGTGAATTTTTTAATTATATCTCTCTGTGCAGCATTGATGTAAGTCCTGCTGTTGATCTTAAGAGAATCAAAACCGGAAATATAGGATGAAATAAGTATTCTCTGAAGCAAACTCTCACTGTATTTTTCACCAAGTTCAATGATCCTTTCAATCTCCTTCTCCTTATACTGCTCAGGTTTTACCACAAGACTGTTGTTCTCCTGGGCAATCGTAACGCTGCTTCCCTTGGTCATTCCATTCTCTCTGACCCACTGTCCGGGAATGGAAACTATAAAAGTAGATCCCCCAGTCACCTGTATTTTTCTGGTTTCAACCATATATGTATATTTCTTGTGAATATATAGATTTATCCAACTTATATTTATCTAGAATATAAGTGTCTTCTTGATGCACTGTTTGAGAGAGATCTCGCTATGAAAAGCCCTGCTATGTACAGAATTGAGATGAGCCCGAAGAGAGGTATATAGTTGTCAAGCATGAACAATGTGTAGGAAAATTCGTTCTGATTGATTGGCCCCCTGATGAATCCGGTTGTTATGTTACCCTTAGAATAGTTCAGGGTGGCAACCACATAATATGTTCCTGCAGGAAGATTTGTGAAGGAATGGCTGACATTCAGGTAGCCATGGGAAGCAGTGCTGTTCTGGAAGGATACATATGACTGATTCTGGAAATCAGGTGCAGAGTATATTGCAAGGGTTGGATGGAATGTCACATTTGTGGAAAGTCCTGTGAAGTTCGCATATATATCATGGGTGGAGTTGTATCCGATGTATGGCGATATTCCGATCATTACTGATCCGTTGGTTGTGGGTTCTGTTATTGTAGTGGTGTTCACGTATGAGACGGGTACAGCTATGGCTGTGAACAGTATCCAGAGTATGATAATAACCGGTATTCCATGTTTCAGCCTGACTTTGATTCCCCAATAACCTGTGTAATGAAGGCTTATGAATATGGAAAGCGGTATGGCAAAAAGAAGTTCGTAGAGTCCAAAATATATATAGAGAAGTTCAAAAATCACGGAAGGTATGACTGCAAATATGAAAAATACTATGGGGCTTCTTTTTTTTATGAATTTCTGCCTTGGTTCCTGCTGAATATTGTCCATTCGATCTCTACTGTATATGAATATATGATTATATTTTTTCCTTCATGTATCTTTATCCTGATAGTTCGTATTTCTCAGCAGAAATAAAATTATTATTACTTAAGGTAATATTATATTCTGTATGTATGGGATAAAAATATTACCTAAAATGAAATGACAATATCATGTTACCCAGCGTACAGGATCTTGGAAAAATGAGAAAGAACCTTGGCATAAGCCAGAAGGAAATGGCAAAGATGTGTGGTGTGAGTCAGTCCTATATAGCAAGGATGGAGAAGGGTGACATAAATCCTACCTATGAGAACGTTAAGAAAATATACGCATATCTGTACAATTACTCCAAGAAAGCTGACAGGATGGATCTGAAAGCATCAGACATAATGACGAAGAAAATATTCACGGCAAATCCGACTGATTCCATATTCAGGGCAATGGATATAATGAAGGATCAGGGAATATCACAGGTTCCCATACTTTCAATGGATGGAAGGGTTATCGGAACCATTTCCGAGAGTGATATAAACGAGTTGCTCATCAGGGGGGCCACTTTGGATAACCTCAAGAAGATGACCATTTCAAGGACAATGAGTGCGCCGCTTCCACAGCTTCCAATGGAGACACCTGTGTCTGCCATATATCCAATGCTCAGGTTCTCAAATGCAGTTCTTGTGATGTATCTGCTCGAACTGAAAGGAATAATAACCAAAGCTGATATACTGAGGGCAGTAGAAAATCATGCTGAGCATAGTTTATGAGGCACTTGTGGGCATTCTTGCCTTTATTCCTGCTCTGGTGGCCAATCCGGGGGCAGTCATAGCAGGAGGGAAATGGCGAATGGATATGGGCAGGAATTTCATAGATGGAAAGAGGATTTTTGGGGACGGGAAAACACTCAGCGGCTACGCAGGTGGAATTGCCATAGGGGCACTTGTGGGTTTTGTCTCTTATACAATCATGGATCATTTTTCTATGTTCCCATACAATCCGGGATATTCTTATCTCCTTTTTGCAAGCATAATTCTGGCATGGGGTTCGCTTACAGGGGACCTGCTTGGTTCCTTCCTCAAAAGAAGGATGGGAATGGCCAAGGGACAGAAGGGAAATATCATGGACATGTGGCCCTTTGTCGTTGTGGCATTCCTGTTCTCATTCATATTTACCTATCCTTTCTTCATGTCACTTTACGGTGACTTCATAGACATAATCATCATACTCATACTGACGCCTGCCCTGCACAGGTCAGTGAATATCCTGGCATACAGGATGAAATGGAAGGATGTGCCTTGGTAATGGAAGCAAAGATCATAATAGGGATCAGGAAGGACCTGGATATGGGTAAGGGAAAGATTGCAGCTCAGGCATCCCATGCTGCAGTTAACTGCGCAATCTGGTCCATGAAGCATAACAAGAAAATTTTCAAGGAATGGGAATCAGGCGGGCAGAAAAAAATTGTGATCAGGCTGCAGAATATTCATGAAATATATGCACTGAAGACTCAATGCGAGGAACTTGGACTTTTCACAACCATAGTCACTGATGCGGGAAAAACACAGGTTGATCCCGGAACAGTCACCTGTATAGGCATAGGGCCTGCTCCCGAAGAGATGATTGATATAATTACATCAAAGTATCCGCTTCTCTGATCAGAGTTTTCCCTGCCTTATGGGGTATCTGGTTATTTTGTGCCCACATATCCTGCAGGATGCATCCACCTTATCAAATTTTGATCCGCAACCCTTGCAGACATATCCCCATTTTATGTTTTTTGTGATGGATTCGATTCCGCATCCCATAAATTTTATTCCAGAGGATGAGCAAACATTCTGCATTGAATAGTCATCGGAAACAACGGTTCCATGGATTTCCATAGCAACTGCAAGTATTTCCATATCCACCTGGCTAAGATAGGGAAGATCCCCTGTGTTTCTGGCAGCGGACGTTATTTTTTCCATAAAGATCTTCTTTGGGGACATTATCCTGAGGCTCATGGCGGTGTTCTCCATGATCCTACCCATGCGCCCCTTTTTGATCTCGCCCACAACTCCTGAGGGCAGTACACAGTCCATTGACAGCAGATCAATCTTTCCTGTCAGTATGGCAGAGGTATCAGGAACATAGGGAGAACTCCCCTGATCCTGATTATCGTTCATGGATGGGCACATATTTCAGTGGTCCTCTTTCTCCGGTATAGAGTGCCTTTGGCCTGAAAAGTTTGTTATCTGCAGCATACTCAAGGGATCTGGCAACCCATCCTGATATTCTTCCCACAGCGAATATTGGCGTGAATATTTCTGTCTTGAATCCAAGTGCATTGTATACCATTCCGGAATAGAAGTCCACATTGGGAAAGATTCCTTTGCTGCCAAGCTTGTTTATCATGAGTTCCTCTATCTTATTAGCAGTGAGATAGAGATTTCTGTCATTCTTCTGTGTTATGTAATCAGCATACTGTTTCAGTATCTTTGCTCTTGGATCATACACCTTATAGACACGATGCCCGAATCCCATGATCTTCTCCTTTCTTTCCATCATTTCCTTCAGTTTATCCTCAGCAGCTTCAGGGGATCCTATGGACTGTATCATCTTCAGGGCCCTCTCATTCGCACCGCCATGAAGGCTTCCTTTCAGGGTGCTCAAGGCAGAAGTTATGGCTGAGTACATGTCTGCAAGTGTTGAAATTGTTACGAGGGAAGAGAAGGTGGATGCATTCATTCCATGATCTGCATGGAGTATGAGGGCAGTATCCATTATTTTGCTCTCCATTGGATCCGGCCTTGTCCCAATAGACACATAGAAGAAGTTTGCGGCATATCCCAGTTCTCTGTCAGGGAGTATGATATCCTTGCCTGAATACACTCTGTGGATTGCACCCACAATTGCAGGCAATTTTGCAATGAGGTTCATAGCCATCCCTTCCTGATCCTTGAGTGTCTCTGAAATTTCTCTGTCATCTGAGGATGCCATATAGGATACTGCTGTCCTGAGTGTTGCCATTGGGTGTGTTTTTTTACCTATTTTTTTTATAAGCTCATAGATATCTGCATCAGGTTCAGAGAGTTCCCTGAGATTCATAACGTATTTCCTGTACTCCTCTTCTGTTGGAAGATGACCATACAGAAGAAGGAAGGAAACCTCTTCATAATTGCTCTGTTCTGCCAGTGTTTTTATGTCATAGCCCCTGTATGAGAGCATCCCGGCCTGTCCATCCACATAACCAATTTTTGTGCTAGCAGCAATAACTCCTTCAAGTCCTCTGTGCACTTCTGGATTATTTGTTACATTCTCCAT
>JAKAWU010000041.1 GCA_021816965.1 Thermoplasmata archaeon
CAAATTATGATGATGGCAACAGGAGAAGGATAGAACCGAACCAGCTCATTGCAATAGAACCTTTTGCATCCACAGGTATTGGAATGATACACAATGGGCCTGGAGGAAATATATACATATTCAGTGGGACAAAACAGAAGAAAGGCGATCCTGTCATAGACAATTTCAG
This sequence comes from Thermoplasmata archaeon, assembly GCA_021816965.1. Classification (GTDB taxonomy): domain Archaea; phylum Thermoplasmatota; class Thermoplasmata; order Thermoplasmatales; family Thermoplasmataceae; genus Cuniculiplasma. The sequence goes on from JAKAWU010000041.1 coordinate 170, forward strand.
CACACTTCCATTTGCTGAGAGATGGCTTGCAAAGATCAAGCCGGACTATAATGAATATCTAAAGAAGAATCTTTTCATGAAACAGATTTCGCATTTTGCGGTTCTGAAGGAGCACAGAGGTGCAATGATATCACAGGCAGAGCACACAGTTCTGTTTGATGGAGATTCTGTGACTGTTACTACTCTTTGATTAATTTGATGACTTCATTCAGGGCAATATCCCTCATTTCTTCAATATTCAGTCTGCCTGGAATATTCAGATATGCCATGGAAAGTGCCTTTTTTTCCACGCACATCCTGTAAAGCCCATAAACCTCTGACAGGTATTGCTCCTTTTCGAACAATAAATATCTCTTTCCCTTGCTCCCCCTTTCCCTGAACATCTGGCTGTCAAAGTCTATGAATATGGTGAGATCAGGGTTTATATGAAACATTTTTATGAATGTAAGCATCCATTCAAAGAACGAATTGTCATCAGGAAAATATTTCCTGAAATAAAAACCCTGATAAGCAAAGGTTGAAAGGGAATATCTCACGCAAAGAACAATCTTTCCTTCAGACAGTTTTTCTTTTATTGTGCGATTATGGATCACACGATCTTCCAGGAACAGGGATGTGAGAACAGGAAATTCAGTTTCAGGTGAAGGTTCATTTTCATACAGCGATGAGAATCTTTCATCAAAGAATGAAGTGGGTTCATCTGTAAGGTAAACATCTAAACCCATATCTTCTAGGTGATGATAGAGACCATCTACAAGGGTGCTCTTTCCTGATCTGTCTATACCCTCGAGAACAATGAACTTCCCCTTTTCACTCATTTAATGCAATATATTGAAGTCATAGATAAAGAATACTTATCACAGCAGACATTCCGGGGACATGGATTTATGGATAAAGATATGAACGGAGCAATATGTGTTCCCACCGCCATAACATCCATCTGCCATAGAACAAAGCAATGTTAAAATATATGGTTTGTAATTATCCATTTACTGTGGAAGACTACAGACTCAACACCATAAAGGAAATTACAAAAATATTTTTGGAGAATGATTTTCTCGTTTCGGATTTCTATTCCGATAGCAGTTTTGCATTTGATATTATAGCAAAAAATGAAGATGAAATATACCTCATCAAAGTTGTCTATAACATAGACACCCTGAAAACAGACGTAACAAAAGAGATACAGCGTTTTACAATGTCTATGGACATCATAGCCATAGTCATAGGGGCAAAGAGCGGAGCAGGTGAGCTGGAAGATGGAGTGCTATATTTCAGGCACAAGATGCCCATATTGAACATAAGAACCTTCAGGGATTATATGAATGGAATAAAACCAAGCATGTATTCTGGGCCCGGTGGGTATTATGTTCCCATAGATGGTGAAAGAATGCAGAATGCAAGGCTCACCAAAGGATACTCTATTGGATACATATCAAACAGTATTGGCCTCTCAAGAAGATCCGTCTCACTTTATGAATCAGGCAGTTCAACCACCATAGAGGTTTTCAGCAAACTTACAAAAATACTCAGGGAAAACATAAGCAAACCAATGGACCTGAGGGAAATAACCTCAGAATGGGGAGAGATCAAAGATGATTACGTTTTGGCAAAAAAGGAATTCTTCCTTAGTACTCTGTCAGCACTTGCGGGAGTTGGACTTGCCATGAAACTCTTTAACAGGTTCCCCTTCGACGCTGTTGCAACTTCAGAAGATATGAATATATATCTTACGGGACTTTCCGAGTTTCCTGATCAGGTATCGAACAACATTCAGATGCTCAGGAACATCTGCAACATAATGGACAGGTCACCTCTTATCATATCAGCAGTATCAACTGACAGAGACTTCATATCTGGATGCCCTGTTGTATCCATAAAGGAAATACTTGAATCCGGGCTTACATTATCGATTGAAAGAAAAACAAGAAAACTGGAAAGGCCATAAGAAATGGAAATCATAAAGCCATCTGAAAATGTAGAGGTTATATTTGCAATAAAGGGCCTGACCTATGAAGGGGCCTCTGTGAAGGACGAACTCTATTCATTTCTCCCACAGAAGATTCTTGTGGGCATATCTCCGGAGGAAGTTGCCGGTCTCAGGGAATTTATAAACAATCCATTCACGGTTCCCATGGGGGATTACGAAGTCATTTATGGGACAATCCTGTCAAAATTTGGGGAGGTGGAAATGCCACCACCCATATTCACCCAGGCAGTCATATATGCCAATGCAAGAGATGTGGATATCTACGGGATTGATCTTGACGAGAAATCCTTTGGAGACAAGTACGAGGAGAATTTTACAGTCTGGGATATGGTAAGGTACATACGAAGGAAGAGGAGAATGATGAGGCATAAATTTGATCTGTCATCTCCCGAAACATTCATCATGCAGTGGAAAAATCTGATGGAGGATAATCCATCAATCAGGAAGATGGAGGAGGTAAGGCAGAATGCCGTAAAAGAGAATCTATCAACTTTCCTGAAGGAAAATCAGGAAGAGAGGATTCTTGCAGTGATAGAATATGAGATGAAAAATCATCTGGAAAATATATTGAATTCAGAGGTGGAATCCTGAGAATATTATGTAAATTTCACTGCTATGCAGCCTTGATGCTGGAGGCTTCGTCCTGAACGCTTTCCTGAAGCTTCCTGAATATTTTTTGATGAAACTCTCGGTCATATCTCCCTGAAATTGTTTCATCACCACTGCACCTCCGGGCTTGAGGAATCTTGGGATTCTATCCATGATGGATGTGCACAGTTCCATGGACATCCCATGATCCCTGTGATGCTGGCCCGATGTATGAGCCATGGCATCTGAAAGTATGAGGTCAATCGGGGTGTTTCCAAGATACCCAGAAATCTTCTCCCATGTAAAGTCATTCCTAATATCTCCTTTAATCTCTACAGGATCTTCAGAGGAGTTATGCCCTGCTATATCCACACATATCAATTTCGCAGGTTTCCAATCCATTATGACATCTGTCCACCCACCGGGAGATGATCCTATCTCGAGAATAGTGAGATTCTCCTTCATGAAGCCATACTTATTGTGCATTTCCAATAGCTTGAATGCAGCCCTGCTCCTGTAGCCCTTCTCCTTAGCTCTGAAATAGAAATTATCTGCGTTTCGGCTCATTGCTCACCGATAAACTTCCTGTACTCCTTTGCATTCATGAGTCCAGATGGTTCTGAATCAAGTTTTATTCTTACAATCCAGGAACCATAGGGATCACTGTTTATGAGTTCAGGTTTCATATCAAGTTCAGTATTCACGCTTTCCACAACTCCTGAAACAGGTGAGAACACATCTTCAGCTGATTTCACTGACTCGATGGAGAGCAGGGTTTCTCCATTCTTCACTTTTTTTCCCTGTTTTGGCATATCGACATAAACTATGTCTGTGAGCTGTTGCTGGGCAAAATCGCTGATTCCTACAATTGCAATTCCATTCTCAATCCTGACCCATTCATGTGTTTTTGCATACATGAGGCCTTCCGGCACATTAACCATGATAAAGTAAGAGTGAAACAGTATAAATATGCTAAGGATTTGGACAGGATCAGTGATTTATGCACCATCCTAATACACACCCATGCGTTGCTTCTTAGCAATCCCATACAGGCCAGATCCTGTTGTGAAGGATATAATGAGAACTGTAGAGGAAAAATACGGGAAAAATGCGAAAATTTCCAGATCTGAAGATATGCACATTACAATAGAATTCTTCGAGGATATCACAGAGGGTATGGCTGCAGATATCTGGAATAGCTTGAATATAAATGCTTTCATGAACTCGACTCTTTCCATAATGGGACTCAGCCATTTCCCTGAAGGGAAGAAGGCAAGAGTCCTGGTAATGACGGTTGATGCAAACAAACTTCTAAACAGAAATCAGGAACTTTACCAAAATGACAGATACAGATGGAACAGGAAAAATTTCAAACCGCATTTAACCATATGCAGATTCAGGACTCCAGTATATGTCTCTGATCTGGAAAATATGTATGAATATATCAATATTCCACTGGCCCCCGTTAAGGAAATAGTTTTCATGAAAAGTGTCCTCAACAATGAGGGGCCCACCTACAGCATTTTCAGGAAAGCTCAACTTATATAGTTTACAGTTTCTTTCGGGGTGGAATTCTTCTTCTCGGCGACTATTTCATCAAGGCCAAACTCTATGGCAATAAGATTCGAGACAGGTATAAGTCTCAGACCGGGATTGTTCCCACTAATCTTGAAAACAAGTGCCCCCTCTTCGCCCAGAATCGTATAACCAAAAAATTCTCCATCAGTTATCATGGGCTCATCTGTTCCGCTGTTTGAAATTACCTTGTATTTTCCACCTTTTTTGATTTCGACCATATCCATCTTGCTCACTGCCTCCAGAAATGCTAATATTCTAGCCTCTGTTATTTTCAACATTTCCTCATTAATTACTTTTTAATAACGTTTTACTATTTTTTAGAAACTTGTAAAAATGAAGAAAATTCAGGGGTTATGTCTGGATGCCTGTTTCCAGACATGTTCCACGGTTTTCCTGTAGCTTTCAAGTGTCATCTTCACATTTATCTCCACCCATGCCCATGCAGCTTCAAGATTCCCGCCCCTCAGCCTGTAGTTCTTGCTTCTTCCACCATGGGAATCTTCCAGTATATCCATAGACTTCAACTTGTTCAGGTGCCTGTACAGTGTTGTTCTTGATATGGCAAGATGGGCTATTATCTCCTCCACTTCCCAGTATTTTTCAGGTTCTCTGAGAAAACACTCCATGAAAAGTCTGAATCCGGCTGATCTCCTTATAGTTTCCATATCTGTGTCGGGGTTCATTCTTGGAATGTATCCTATGTCGGAGAGGAAGTATGCAAGGCTTCTCTCAAGATTGCTGTCAAGGACTCTTTGGGGGGAGGATGCTATGGTTATCTTGAACATGTTAATGTAATACGCTTCACAAAAATATTTTTATGCTTTCTGGCTAAGGGGACATGGTATATTTCAAAACCATGAATCTCAGGAAAAATTCATGGAAACCATTCTTAATCAGTTCTGTTGTTCCAACATCCACTGATCAGGCAGCCAATATAGCAGTTATGATGAAGGAAAGAGGTTTCATACCGGAATTCAGGCCTGATCTTTCAGTTAAAATGGATGAACATGTCATTGAGAAATATCTGGATACTTTCACTGAAGGTGGTGGTTACGGAATATTCACATACCGCTCAACCTCAAAGGATGCAATTCAGAATTTTTACAGGATATCTATGGGATACGAGAACCTGATCATGGATATAGATATGAATTATGCAGGAACCCTGAAGGAAGATCAGTGGGACAGGACAATCATTTCAAGCCACTTCACTAACCATACAGAGGCAGAGGGAAGGATCGGGAAGATCATGGGTATGAAACCAGGGGCCCTCAAGATAGCATGTCCCCTCAACACACTACAGTTTTCCCGCATATGCAATTTTCTCGAGGGATTGAGGCTGGATATACCTGTGGCCCTCATCCCCATGGGAAAAAACCGGGAATTGAGGGTTGCAGGTGCAATCACCGTTAGCGATTTCGCATATACTTATTACGAAAACTCTGTTGCAGAAGGGCAGTATAGCACGCTTGAGTTCTCGGAAATAATCCACAGAATCGAGAAAGAAAAATGAGAAGCAGGGTTCAGAATCCTGCTGCAATTACAATGCTGATTATTCCGGAAGTGATTAGTTCTATGGCAATCGATGCAAGCAGGAGACCCATTATTCTTGAAACAACCATGGTTCCGGTTTTTCCCATTCTTTTTGAAATAGGGAATGAGAACATCAGCAATATGTAGCTCACGATTATCACAAGCAGGAATCCAGAGAACATTGACAGTTTCAGGGTCAGGTCTGTGGCCTTTGAGTTTATCAGTATTGCTGTAGTTATGGAACCGGGACCTGCAAGAAGCGGAGTACCAATGGGAGTGACACCTATTGCATTCCTATCCGCATATTCATCCGCCTCCGACTTCGTAAGTTTAGTGTTGGATGTTTTACCCTGCAACATATCAAAGGCAACTTTGAAAAGCAGAAAACCTCCTGCGACCTTGAAATCATCAATATTTATCCCAAGAATGTTGAAGACATAAAGACCCACAACCACAAAACCGAACACCATTCCGCCTGCCATAAGGATACTGGTCTTTATGACATGACGTCTCTCTTCCATGCTGTAGTCTCCAGTCAGTGAGATTAAGGTGGGAATGGCCCCAATTGGATTCATTATGGCAAATAGGGCTGAGAAGGAATAAGTGAAAAATTCCAGGAAAACAATTAAATTCAATGGAGTACATATTTCTATATTATATTAATTTTTATTCTATCTTTGTCGGACATTGATCTTGCGGAAAAAGCAGTGATTTCTGCTAGGAAATTCATATATACCATGTTAAGTTGATCTATCATTGATCTGGCAAAATATAGAGGAAATTCTTCAAAGCAATGTCAAAAAAGAAGGAGGGCATTATATACTGAAATTCATCTATGGGCCTCTTCCCCATGAATTTGATAATTACATCACTATACCATTTCAGGGACAGCTTAATATTCTTTCACCTTTGAGGACAAACAGATCGGGGAAACTGAGCACGCCCTATCTCAAACTGCCACAGGCAGCCTTCAGAAAACTGCTTTCAGACATGGAGGAATCTGATTTCAGGATAACTTCAATCAGCATGCAGAAATCAAGGGACGAATATTTCAGGATGAACAATTGTGCACAGGTGGAGTTGAGTTTCAACAATGTGGTATCGCTCCTGGAAAACGGATATCAATTCACCCAGTGCGTTTTCACAAGGGAAGACGATATTTTCGGAGTAAATTCGCAATCCCAGATATGGTCCAGCCAGAAGTCGCTTGTTTCTGTGATGGGAAACACGCTGGCAAAATACACAATGGAGATTATAGGAAGTCTTGAAAAATTCCTGAATGTGGATTCTTACGGTACAGAAAGCACGATCTCACACAACACAATCAAATATGGTGTCAATAATGACACAATTAGCACGTTTCTGGACAGGGTTGGGAGAAAGAGGATGAACTTGATCAGGAAGGGGCCCGGTAAAAACATATCCACAACCTTTTGGGCACATTCCAGGAGGAGCATAATAAATGTATATTTTACGGGAGATATAGGATATATTCTCTCGCTTCCAAACACCGATATCAATACACTCATAGAAACAGCAGAAATCATGGAAAGTTCAGGGGGCATCTACATTGGTTAATGATAAACTGTATGAGAAATACATCAGGGTCCAGAACTCAATGTCAAGAACTCATTTTCTGGCGTCAATGTTGTATTCGTACTTCAACATGGAAAGGGAAAGGAAGATCACTGTGAAGGATGCAGAATTCAGGGTAGATTCCTTTACAGTAAGGACCGTGGATATTAATGGGATATCTGAAACATGGATTGGTTTCACAGATAAGGAAAGCCTGAGAATTGGCCCAGGAACGCACAACCCTACCGTGGTCTGCTATTCTAAAAATGTGCATATGGCAGAACGAATTCCACATTCCGAAATAATGTCAGTTGTGAATGGTACAGAATTGAGAAAATTGAATGCAGAATCCCGCCTTGAAAACATGCTTGTGATGCACCCGCTTCCGTATTATGAAGGGATGCCTATGTACGGAAAATATCTCATGATGAAGTCTGTATCCGGGACAGTTGAATTATATGACAGGGAAGAGTTCATAAATTCCTTCTATGACTATGCAAGGAAATTTTCTTTTGGAATGAATCCAGAGGATGTTTATAGTTCCGTTAACAGGACAGTGGATGAGGCAATAAGCGCTGGAATAATAGAGACAAAGGGTAACAAACTGAGACTTAGGGGAAAGAATCTTGTCACCCAGAAATCATTCAACAACTATTATTACGGGCATTATGAGAAAATATACAAAACAACACTCTATGATTTCTGAACTATTCATGCATTTCACTATTTGGAACTCAGCATAGATTACCTGTTTAGATCCCTTAACACATGGCATCCCATAGATATGAATTGATCTGATTATTTCACTTTCACATAAAGATGGAATGATTCAAATGCTTCTATGTTTTCATGATCCATAAGGCGCGTAGTCGCAAGACACTATGCGGAAAAAGAAACTGAAAGGGTGGCTGTCAAATTTTGAGAAAGGGATTGTATGGCTGAAAGCAAATCATTTTGTTGAGATATGTAAGCGTGTTTATGAAAAATTCAATGGGGAACACATCGTCAAGCAATGATGAATCCTGCAGCCATTCCTATGAGAGGAGATGCGATCCACATCAGCACAACAACTAAGAAAGCCTTTGGGAACATCAGTTTTGTCCTGTAGGACAGACCTGTTCCAAAGACACTTGAAGTGAGTGTCTGGGTATTGGAAAGCGGAATAGAGAAGAATGTGGCCCCTTCAACAAGCACGGATGATACAAAAAGGGAGACGAAAGCATTCAGATATCTCATGCTGTAGACATCCTGTGAAACTCTTTTAATAACACCACCGCTCAGGAACGTGGACCCGATAAATATGAAAAACACCATGAGGGCAAGCATCAGGTAGGAGTGCGGTGCAAGCGAATAGAGGAGCCCGAATGTATTCGCGCCAAGAGCGAATGCAGTGAGGAATGAAATGATGATGAGCAATATCTTGTAAGCACCTGTAACCTTCCACACATTGTTAACCTTAATTTTGTTCATTCTCATGTTCAAATAGTAGGATAGGGCGATTGAAAGGATGGGTGCAAGAATCCATGCGGTCAGGACAGTATCGGTATACAGAGTATCCATGCTGTAGCCTGTTCTCAGGGAAATCCCAATTGCAACTCCAACAATAGCCATGGTGAGGGATAGGGGGATTCTGTAATAAGTTGCGAATATGAAAATGGCAAATGAAATGGACACATTGAGAAGTATGAATGTACTGTCTGCAGGCATTATACGATAAATGGAGTTAGCAAGGAATCCTCCCTCAATAATGAGTCCGGAGGAGAAGCCGCCTGCACCTATCAGGAGGCCCACCCAGTTCTTCACTATCCTTGAGCCGAGAATAGTTCCTACAGATGCAGAAAGATTGTTCCCTGAAACAATCATTGCAAGAAGAAGAATAATTATTATGGAAATAATTTGAATCATCATTTGGATACCGAAAGCATTGTGTTAAGGATAAGGTCAGAAATATCCTCGTAATTGTCAAGGAGATCATCAAGGACATGAACAATGGAATTTACATGATTGAACATGAGGTAGGTAATACTCTCGGATATCCTGTAAAGCCTGTCTATGACTCCATCTTTAATTTCATCCACATTTTCCTCAAAATTTTCGATCCTTTCCCTTACCTTCTTAATTCCATCTATGTCCGATATCTCAAGGAGTTTTTTCACCTCTTCAGTGGCCTGTATATTTATGGAAAGTATTTTTACGAAATTCTCATAAAAAGCAAGGAGAGGTTCTGTATGAAAACTGTTTGAAATAAGGCTGTTTTTTGTTCTTTTCATCTCCCTTGCTACCCAGTATGTCTTATCTATTACATCATCAAATTTTTCTGCAAGGGTTAGAAAATTCTCCATCAATGATGCGCCAATGGCTCCTGAGGTTATGTTCCTTTTAACGTGAAGCGTAATTTCATCTGCATCCTTCTCATTTTTCTCTATTCTGTCACAGAGTTCAGCAATTTCATTTTCCGGTGCAGTGAATATTTTGATGAGGGATTCTGAATTTTCCTTTGCAAGAGAAAGATAGTCACCCATGCTCTTCAGCATCTGCTGTTCTCCAATAACCATAATCTTCTTTAGAAAATGAGAATTTACCATTGAAAGGGATTTTTAACGAATATATAAGTAATACGAGAAACCAATTGCAATTAATTCAAAGAAATTCTCATATTTTCATCAGATGCAATTCTTTTTATGAGATGTTTTAGATCAGGACACATCATCACAGACTTGATACCGATTAAAAAGATATTTTGGTTTTCATGTGAATATACGCTCATCATTCAGAACGATTATATACTAATAAACCATACTGGAAATTACGCACAAGCCTGAAAAGAATACCAATCAAGGCGTATATGGTGATGGGAATGTTCCCTTTATGATCCATTGATTCATGATTGGGAAAAGATGTGGTTGTGAGTGGCTTCACAACTGAAATGAGATATGATGGTGCAAACTAGCTTCACCAATTCTAAATAATCAATAATAATATGTCCGGACACGGATTAACTCCGGTTGATCCTGCCGGCGGCTACTGCTATCAGGTTCCGACTAAGCCATGCGAGTCAAGGGGTCGCAAGACACCGGCGCACTGCTCAGTAATACTCGGATAATCTACCCCCAGGT
>JAKAWU010000042.1 GCA_021816965.1 Thermoplasmata archaeon
AGCGCTATGTCACCAAGATCTCTCACAGAAAGGAACTGTGCTACAGATGCCCCGACATTTCCGGAACCTATTACAGATATTTTGCTCCTCATGCATGGTATATGCTTTATTCCGTTATATTTCTATTTATGGTACTTAAACAAGCAAGATAAATGATGAATCAAATTATAAAAAAGGTCAATGGATTCAGTTTCCTTCAGTATAACTCTTTATAGTCAATTTAAGAGCATCTTCAAAACTGTATACTGGTTTCCATCCAGTGGCTTTTTCAAGTTTTTTAGGATTGATCGAATACCTGACATCATGGCCCAATCTGTCTTTTGTGAAGTAAATCATATCCCGGGATTTTCCAAGCATTTCAAGTATTTTCTTTACCACATCTATGTTTCTTTTCTCATTCCTTGAACTGATGAGGTATGTTTCACCTATTCTGCCTTTTGTGAGTATTGATTCTACAGCCCTGCAGTGATCCTCAACATATATCCAGTCTCTAATCTGTTCCCCATTCCCATAAAGTGGAATTTTTTCATTTTTCAAAGCCATTGTTATTGTTTTTGGAATAAGTTTCTCCGGATGCTGATAAGGCCCGAAATTGTTGCTGCAATTTGATATTGTTGCCTTTATTCCATACGTGTTTATGTATGAATTCACAAGCAAATCTGCAGCTGCTTTTGTAGCAGAATATGGATTTTTAGGGTTGTATTTTGTATTTTCGTCAAAGGTTTCAGAAGAGTCTAAAGGTAGTGATCCATAGACTTCATCTGTGGATATCTGGTGAAATCTGACATCATATTTTCTTGTACATTCGAGAAGTGAAAAGACTCCCATATAATTGGAAACAAGAAACTGTGAAGGAGAAGCAATAGAATTATCAACATGAGATTCCGCAGCAAAATTCACCACCAAATCTGAATTTTTTATTATTTCAGACATGGTTTGCTGTTCAGTTATATCTGCTTTTACAAGTCTGTATCTATCTCCAAACTCCTTAAGGTGCACATTATGGGGATCTGCAGCATAGGTGAGTTTATCTATGTTGACGATGGTATCTTCTTTATATCTGGAGAGCCAGTAGTTTATGAAATTTGATCCAATAAATCCAGCTCCCCCTGTAACCACAAGTTTCAATTTATCTCACCTCTCTTCTCCAGTTCTTTCAATGTTCCAAATGACATGTCTTTTTGAGATATAACATAAGGCAATGCAGGCCATTTAATGTTTATATCCGGATCATTCCATATGATTCCTTCTTCAAATTCACTTGAGTATTCGCTTGTTGTCTTGTATAATACATGAGAATCTTCAAGGGCAAGGAAGCCGTGGGCAAAGCCTTCTGGTACCCAGAGCATCCTGTGATTCTCCTGACTGAGTTCCTCGGAGACCCACTTTCCATAAAATTGTGATTGAGGTCGTATATCTACGGCCACATCAAGAATCTTTCCGGATATCACACTTACAAGTTTGCCCTGCGATCTGGGGGCTTTCTGGAAGTGCAATCCCCTGATAACACCTTTTTTGGAAAAGGAGTGGTTATCCTGAAGAAATGGCCCGTTTATTCCTGATTCCTTGAATGCAGATTCCTTGTACATTTCTTCAAAAAATCCCCTATGATCGCTGAACACTATTTTCTCTATGACGATAACTTCCGGAATATTTTTTCTTTCAAATTTGAATGGCATTATTTCCACCTACCTGTTTATGTGATATTTTCCTTTCTATTTAGATCATCTGCGAAGCAGGAAAGATTTCTGTCAAGACTGTAGAAATCAAATCCGATTATAGTTTTTCCGTAGCTGATATCAAGAGAGGAATCGTATGGCCTTGCAGCTTTCAGGGAAGGAATGAAATCCACTTCTTCAGGATCATTGAATTCCAGGTTGAATCTTGAGGCAATAGATCTTGCCAGTTCCATCCTGGAAACCCTCACACCTGCAATATTGATCACACCATGCAATTCACTATGCTTTTCAATAATCTCCATCATGCTTTTCGCGAGCAGTCTTGCGTGAATTGGAGAATAATATCCTTTTATTATTTTCATTCTGTTGCCTGATTTCATTGAATTATAAAGAAAGAGAGGAAAATTATTTTTTCTGCCATAGACACCAGACGTTCTTATTACAATAGTTCTATCATAGGACAGGGCAAAGGCATCCCCGATGATCTTTGATAAGCCATAGTAATTAATGGGAGATGGAACATCATTTTCATGGTATGATCCTGTTTTTCCATCAAATACGTAATCCGTTGATACATGAAAGAATCTTGACGAATATTTTCCGCATAGATTGGCTATGTTTTTCACGGCAAGTGCATTGGTGCTGAATGCCCTTTCCCTGTGGATCTCACACCCATCCACATCAGTGTAGGCTGCGGCGTTGATGACAACTTCAGGTTGGTATTTTGAAAAGACTTTTTCCAGCCATTCCTTATTTTCCACATCTGTGGTCATAGATTCCTTTGAGTGCTCAAAACAGATTGCATCTTTCATCATGAAAGACAGTTCCTTTCCAAGCTGACCTCCCGCACCAAAAATAAGTGTGCCTGCCATCAATCAGAACTCCAGCTTGGAATCTCTGCCCAGCACTGCTTTAATAGGATTGGATGTTTTTCCATCCGTCTTTATTTTCACATTTGGACCTATTAATGAACCTCTCATCCTGAAATTGGATGAAAAATTGATTTCAGCACCATCCATTATTATTGTGTCATCTACCTCAGTGTTTGAAATTTTACAGTTATTGCCGATGCTAGTGAATGGCCCAATGTAAGAATTCTCTATTCTTGAACCTGATCCAATGAAGCATGGGCCGAGTATCCTGGAATTATCTGAGATAAACGCATCATCTGCAATCTGAACCCTTCCTGATACATTTTTTCTCAGTTTGTTTATATCGGATTTGCTGGACATTTTATCAAGCACCAGCCTGTTGCAGTCCAGGAAATCTTCCACCGTTCCAGTATCCTTGAACCATCCTGAAATTACAGAGTATCCTATGTTAAGCTTATGATCCACCATATTCTGATATGCCTCTGTTATCTCGTATTCGCCCCTGCCCGAAGGTACAAGTTTTTCTATAAACTGAAAAACATTACTGGAAAGAAAATAGACGCCTGCTATGGCGAGATCAGATGCTGGAATTTTGGGTTTTTCAACCAATTTTGTAATTTTACCGTCTTTCACTTCTGCTATACCGAATTGAGATGGATTGGAAACATGAACAAGTGCAAGCATTCCATCAAAATCCTGCGAGATGAAATTTTCATATAACTTTGAAATTCCTTCCTGAATATAGTTATCTCCAAGAAATACAACAAATTTATCATTCTGGACAAATTCCTTTGTCAGTCCAATTGCATGTGCTATACCAACCGGTTTTTCCTGATATGTATATGAGATGTTCACACCCCACCTTGATCCATCGCCATAGTACTTCTTTACCTCATCCCCACCTGTGGATCCAATGACGATGTTGATTTCTTTAATTCCTATCTCCATGAGGTTTTCCAGCGCATATTCACTTATGGGCTTACCTGCTATGGGCAACAATTGTTTCACATCGGTATAGGTAAGTGGCCTCAATCTCGTGCCGCTGCCTCCATGAAGTATCACGCCTTTCATTCTTTAGATATACCGTTCAATTTTATTTATTTATTCAATCGTTATGCAATATATCTTGACATTACTCTGCTCATTAGGTTGGTTATCTTTCGATGCCCTTTTTCAGGTCTCCACACATCATTGATACTGTGGTGTATACGGGACAGAAATCAACTCAGGTTTTCCGCAATTTTCAGTGTTTCGTTGTTTCCTGAATCAGGTTTCTTTATCTCATCCTTTCTATGACTGTGTACTGTAGCCACACCCACCTGATCACATGAAGGACATAGATCATGGATGCAACATCCCACTTCCTGACTCTGTTATATCGGGAGTTCTGTTATAGGGAAAATCTGTAATAATTTTAAGTCCGTGGAGATCTGAGTTCTGCCAATGGCAACTTCTATCGTTGAAATGGGAAGTTTCCTGCATTAACAGGGGGATGTCACTGACTTGCAGAGTATTTTTAGATGTTTTTTCACTTATCTACATGTTCGTTGTATTTTCTCCCATACCTCAAATATTATCTTCACTCAGGACAATTTCAATAATAAATTATCCTAATTCAGGATAACTTATATAGAAATAATAAATTATCATACATGATTGACAGGCAGAATCTAATGAAAGTTGTTTCAGAGTGGCAGATTTACGATCTTCCTGAAACCATTGAAAGGGATTTAGATGTACCAGTAAATCTTGACCTGATAATATCAATCATAGGACCTAGAAGAGCTGGAAAGACATTTCTCATGTATGATCTCATCAAGAAGCTACTTACAGATGTACCAAAGAATAACATACTCTACATAAATTTTGAGAATGAAAACCTGACAGGCATGAAGGCAACAGATCTCGATGATCTCATTTCCGTTTTCTTTGAACTATCCAATCCATCTCACAAATTCCCTATCTATCTATTTATGGATGAGATTCAGGTCGTGGAAAACTGGAGCAGGTGGGTTAACAGGATATATGAAACAAAGAGATACAAAGTTTTCATTTCCGGATCTTCTTCAAAGCTACTTTCCAGGGAACTTGCCACACAGTTGAGAGGAAGAACCCTGGATTTTACCGTTCTGCCATTCAGTTTTCATGAGTTTTTATCATTTAAATCCACCATACCAGAAAACATGAGAGCGCTATTACTTAGCAGCGAAAGAGGTAGGATTCTTTCTCAATTGAATGAGTATATGCTTCATGGAGGATATCCTGAAATTGTAAGGATGAATGAATACAAAGATAGACTTCTTCATTCATACGTCGATGCCATGATAATAAAGGATGTTGGTGAAAGATTCCATATTGAACCATCTGTCCTGAATGTTTTTGTAAATTACTGTCTTAGGACATATTCAAAACAGGTTTCCGGCACAAAGATATATAATTACCTGAAATCTATGAACTTCTCCATTGCTCACGATTTTCCTCTGAAATTACTTGATCACTTTTCTGAGGTGTTCTTTCTCTACACCGTAAAGATATTATCTCATTCCTTCAAGAACAGCTCTCAATATCCTAAGAAATTATATGTAGTTGACACTGGACTTATAAATGAGATGACAAGGACGGTTGAGACTGGAAAGTTAATGGAGAATATTGTTTATCTGGAGTTGTACAGGAGGATGAACAATGGCAACAGGTTCCAGATCAATTATTGGAGAGAGTACGGGAAAGCAGAAGGAATGGAAGTTGATTTCGTAATTTCTTCAGGAGATAAAGCTGTGGAGTTGATCAATGTAACATATGCAGGTTCAGAACATGAGATATTGGAGAGAGAAAACAAATCACTATTAAAGGCCTCAATGGATCTGAACTGCAACAAATTGACAATCATCACATGGGACTTCTGGAAGGAGGGGGTTATAAATTATATCCCTTTATGGTACTGGCTGCTTAACTAAATTGATATTTCACATACTTTATCAGATGAGAAAGATGAAAGTCAGTATTTTAGAAATGTAATGAACTTGTGAAAATTCTCTTTAAGACCGATCCTGTCTCCTTTCATATATTTCTGTAAATGTATTGCATAATTCGCATTCCAGCCATGAGTTGATCATATCATAAATGGAATGTTCATCCATGATCTGTATACTATAAAATTGAATAACATTGCATATTATGGTCTCTGTGAAGTGTTATTTCCAAAACACATTCTCCATCCTCTCCACCCTTGAAAGGGATCAATTAGTTTCTTCATAGTTCCTGAACTTAGCTCTATCAAGAACATTTCATAAATTATTAAAAAATACATTTTGAGTATACCGGTAAGATAAACTATAAATACAGTTACTCGAATAGGTAAACGTTACAAATTTAAAACCATGTAATCATGGGGAGACAATCTCCACAATATATAAGAAATGCATCAGTTAAGAGAAACAATAAAAACTTTAAATTTCGCAAAATACAATCAAAAAGAAGCAATGACTTAAACTATGGAAAAAGTAAAATCAAAGTAAGTCTACGGAGAATATATATGGTAGATCCTTTCGACGTGTTTAAAGCATTTTTTAACCAGAGATTTGGTAAATCGCTTGCTGTGAAAGGCACTCCGGGTACAGGGAAAACAACTTTTTGCCTTGAACTCGCATCTCAACTTATAGAAACACAGCCAATCATGTACCTTTCATCCAGATTCACAGATGAGCCATTGAAAGATTCATTTCCCTTCGTTGAGGAAATTTCATACAGATTCAATCCAGGAAAAATGGATTCCGTCAAATCATTGAAATACGTGAATACGGATCATCTTTCAAAGTTAGAAAAGACACTTGAGGAGAAAAGCTCAATTGGACGGATCGTTTTTGATATTTCTGAAGTTCTCCCTGAACTGAATTCAATCTATAAATTTGTGGACAAGAACATAGATCTTGGCCCTATCGTCATACTTGACTCAATAGAAGCCCTTGCAGAAAAATATGGAATGGAAGCAGACTACCTTTTCTCCGTTCTCCAGAATGATATAGTTGAAAAGAGCGGTGCAGGAATCATCCTCATACTGGAATCAACAGGAGATGAAAGGCTAGAATACTACTGTGATGGCGTTGTGAGCCTGAAGAATGAACTTCATTCTAACTATATCACAAGATCACTAAGAATTGAGAAATTGAGGGGGCTTTCCATAGGCTCAATACCTGTTTTTGCTTATTCCCTTCTGAATGGGAGATTCAACCTCATGCCTCAACTGGAGGTGGAATATCCAAAGACAAAAGTTCCTATGCCCACGAAAAACAAGTTTGATGAGAATTTCATCAATATTGGGGATGAAGAACTGGCAAAACTAATGCCAGGAGGATCATCATCCATTGAGATTGGTTCCATAATACTGATTCACAGGGCAATAAATTCTGATATGACGGGAGTTGCATCAAGCCTCATGAAGAACATACTGATCAGGAATGCTCTTGGAAATGAACTTGGTGTTATTGATATAACCTCAAGTTCCTATGTCACATCCAAGATACTTAGAATGACGACAGAACCTCAGTACATTTCCCGTTATGTTGAGGTAAATACCACCAAAGTGGGAAGCAAGAATATAATGCTGCTTAAGGGAAAGAGCATAATGGCAGATTTTTCAAAAGAAAACATCAATAGCGTGCTTCCAGGAAGTGATGCTCCAAACATGTATCTTTTTTCCACAGATCTGTTGAACTTCATTTATGGGGATGGTTTCATAGGCGAATTCCTCCAAGTAATTAATGAACTGAGGAACTCTGGAATCATCATCATGATTGTGGAGGATCAGATATATAGAAAATTGGGCCATTATGCAAACTCAACGATTCACATATTAGATATGGACGGACTGGTATATACCAATACAGGAAAAAGAACTCATTATGGCATAGAGGTTCTCAACGGCAAGGATGCGTGGCCCTCCATTAAGCTCATAGAAAGTGTTTAATCCAGCACAATAAACGTGGGGCAAATGAATAGGACTCATGTTTTCTTATCTGGAAATGTAGATGGGATCGAAGTTGAAAATGAGTTGTTAAAGCCATCATTTGCAATACCATTCTCTGAATAGTTCATGTAGTGGAGATACCCCGGAAATAGGATTTACCCCACATATCTTGAATTTTCCAATATAAACTCCCTGATTTTCCTCGCACTCTTCACTATCCTCCCGAATGTGTCAAATGTGATCTGCTGTTCCCTGTCAGATAAGGAATGTTCAGGATCGTTGTGAACTTCTATTTCAAGCATATCGCAGCCTGCTGAAACAGCTGCTAAGGCCATTGATTCAACATAATCCCTGTTTCCAGATGGATGGCTTGGATCCGCACATACTGGCAGGTGGCTGATCTTTTTAGCAACTGTTATTGAACCTATGTCCATTGCAAATCTTGTTCTTCTTTCAAATCCTCTCGTCCCCCTGTAACATAATACGACATTTCCGTTGCCGCCTGAAAGAATGTATTCTGCAGCCCCCATCCATTCATCTGTAGAGTTTCCCATGCCATTCTTGAGAAGAACAGGCTTTTCCGTTCTTCCCAGAAATTTAAGCATGGAAAAGTTTTGGGAATTTCTGGATCCAACCTGAATCATGTCTATACCATCCTTAAAATAGGAAAAATCAGAAATATCCATCAATTCAGAGACTATTGGAAGTCCAGTCTGTTCTTTTGCTTTTTCCAGTATCTCGATCCCGTCCTTTCCAAGCCCCTGAAAACTGTATGGATTTGTCCTGGGCTTAAATGCTCCTCCTCTAATCATATCAGCTCCAAGTCTCTTTACCTGTTCTGCAATTTCAATGGTCTGATCAAGACTCTCAACTGCACATGGACCAGCAGCTATGATCAATTTCTTTCCACCTATGTTGACATTTCCTATTGAAAAACTGGTGTTTCTGTCAGTCAAATCTCTTGAATAAAGCCCTGTTTTTATGGCAATCAGGTTTTCGTTGTCAGCCTTCAGGATCGGATTGCTGTCATCCTGTGTGATCAGAATGCTTTTTCCATAAAGCTGCATGATCCTGTAAGATGAGGTTGAATCTGCAATCATGTCTTTCAGGCTTTCCAGATAATCTTCATTCCTGGGAATCAAAATCATTGAATATCACCCATGAGTGTTTCCAGTGAAGATTTTATGTTTTCAAACACTGACCTGGAGTATGGATTTAGAAAGATGCTCATATTCATGACCTCAGGACTCTGCAATTTTGAAATAAGTGAAACCTGCTCCAGAACTTCAGCAGACCTTGTCATAGGCTCCCTTCCTGTAGCCAATCTTGAACTGATAAGTGAGATTATGTAGGGAGTTACCAGCATTTCAGCCATTAATCTATCATGGTTGTCATACCCGATTGTAATCAGTTCCATATCACCAAACAATTTTCTGATCAGATCGATTGAGTCTTCTGGTGAGATATCATCAATAAAAAAGATCTTCCTCCGATTAATGGACTGATAACTCAGGGGGCCGAACAGGGGGTGTATACTTATTATTTTGCCCTTGAGGTTCTTCATTATTGATTTGGTTGACCCAATTTCAACCACATTTTTGAATTCAGGATGGTTCAGGCAGAATTGTAGTGCATTCCCCTGGGGGATTGAAAGTAAAATCACATCTGCCTGCTGCATTTCTCCTGAATCTGGCCCAGTGGTTCCATCCAGAATATCAAATCCTTTCACTTCATGTCCAAGATCGTTGAATAAATCTGTTAGAAGTTTACCCATACGTCCCCTGTTTCCCATTATGAAGACTTTCATTCAATCCACCTGAACCTTGAGGCCAATGCCTCCTGAATGGACTATCTCAGATCTGACCTTCATCGTATCATTATTGGATATGACAATATCGTACGTTCCGAGTTCCTCACAATGTCCTATTTTGATGTCTGCATTGTTACAATTGCCAACAATAATATGCGCCCCTTTTTTAACAGCACCGATTATGAATTTTTCATTCAATTCATTATTTGCATATACCTCTGTGCCAGGAGAACAACTGATTGTTGAAGCCAAAAGTTCAAGTGTACTGATTGGGCCTCTGATTACTATGGGTTCTGAATTGTGGGAACTTTCCTCTGGAACATTGAGCATAGTTTCGCAGGAAATAGTATATTCAAAAATCATGTTGAGAATTCCCTTTTGTATAGAATCTGCAGGGTGAATATTATTCATTACAAAAATTTCCCTTTCCCTATCCCGAATGTCCATATTTGCGTGGGACTTAATGATCGATATGCTCTTTGAAAGTTTTCTTCTCTCGTCGAATAGCCTTAGTAGTTCCTCTGTGTTTCTAAAAATTTGCTGTCTTAGTTTCTGAAGAGAACCCGACGTCACATCTCCTATAAAATAAACCACAACTTTTTTTATTCATCGTGATAGACATTGTCTAACAATATATAATAATTATGCAATATGCTATTTACTAATTTTCCCTTTATTTTTCTGTATTAATAGGTGATAATTCAATTTCAGAAATTATGGACTAAAACAATTTTTTTGAACAGGATTTCA